>JAIXMY010000043.1 GCA_020328045.1 Candidatus Endomicrobiellum pyrsonymphae | reverse complement strand
TTATCGTGTGTTTAGTGTTGTCAGTGGAAGAGAGAGAGAATGGAAACAATAGTTTACGACGCAAAGGGTCAGGAAAAAGGAAGAATAGAGCTTCCCGCGTTTTTTTATGCGGAAGTCTCCGGCGTGCTTCTGCATGAAATCACGACGGCATACTTAAGCAATCAAAGATTTGGTACACACAAAACAAAAACGAGAGGCGAAGTTTCTTTTTCAGGAGCAAAACCGTGGAAACAGAAAGGTACGGGCAATGCTAGAGCTGGTCAGAGAAATTCTCCTTTGTGGAGAAAAGGTGGTATTATTTTTGGACCGCAGCCTAGGGACTATTACACAAAGATGTCAAAGCAGAAAAAGAGATTGTCTTTGAGTATGGCGTTTTCTGTGCAACTTCAGAAAGGCAACGTGATAATTGTTGATTCTGTAAAAGTTGACGAAGTTAAAACAAAAAAAGTAATAGAACTTTTGAAGAATCTTAAAGTTGAAGGTCAGAAAATTATTTTCGCAATTCCTAACGATACAAATTTTAAAGTAGCGTCTAGAAATGTGCAGAATGTTGTAGTTGAAAATATTAAAAATATCAACGCGTATCAAGTTCTTTGGGCAGATAAGTTGATTACTACGCCCGAAGCGATTGATTCAATGAAAAAAAGACAATCACTATAAGCGAAATTGGTTGCCTTTTATTATTTGAGGAATAAAATGGAAATCAGGAACATTATTAAGAGACCGATAGTAACGGAAAAGGCAACGCTTCTGAAAGAAAAAGACAATAAATATACTTTTGTAGTAGATAGAGATGCTAATAAATTTCAGATAAAGCAAGCTGTAGAGTTTTTGTTCAACGTAAAAGTAGAAAGCGTGCATACTTCAAACTATGCTGGAAAAAGCAAAAGGGTGGGCGCGCGTTCGGGATACAAGAGCGACTGGAAAAAAGCAATGGTAAAACTTGGCGCAGGGCAGGAAATTCAAAGATTCGACGAGGTCTAATTTTAGACTGAGTAACGGTAAAGTCTTACCAAAGGTAGTCTTTAGCTCTAGAAGTAAATTATGGGTAGTGCTCCGGCAAGGGATTGGTTGTATCTAACGTTGCAAGGGTGCGCCCGAAAACAGGAAAAAGTAATGCCGATTAAAACATTTAAGCCTTATACGCAATCTAGAAGACAAATGTCCGTATCGGATTTTTCAGATATCACTAAGACGGAACCTGAAAAATCGTTAATACGGATAGTGAAGAAAAAAGGCGGTCGCAATAATACCGGTCAGATAATGGTTCGTTTTAGAGGTGGCGGTCACAAAAGATTTTACAGAATTATTGATTTCAAAAGGGACAAATTTAACATTCCGGCAGAAGTAATCGCAATCGAGTATGATCCCAATCGTTCTAGTAGAATAGCTCTTTTGCAATATCAAGACGGTGAAAAACGATATATAATTCAGCCTGTAGGCGTGAACGTTGGAGATTCTCTCATGTCCGGTCCGGATGCCGGGATAAGACCGGGGAATTCTCTTCCACTTACGAATATACCCGTAGGTACTTTCGTACATAACTTGGAATTGGCAGTAGGCAAAGGCGGACAGCTTGTTCGTTCAGCTGGCGCTGCTGCTCAGCTTCTTGCGAAAGAGGGCGATTATGCTCACGTAAGAATGCCTTCTGGCGAGATCAGGCTTATTCGAGTAAATTGTTACGCGACAATTGGTCAGGTAGGAAATTTGGATCATGAAAATATTACGATGGGATCTGCAGGAAGAAATCGCCACATTGGTAAAAAACCTCATGTCCGCGGAACTGCAATGAACTCTGTCGATCATCCACACGGGGGCGGCAGAGGCAAATCCAAAGGCGAAAATCAACCTAGAAGTCCTTGGAATCAGCTTGCTAAAGGGTTTAAGACAAGACCAAAGAAAGTTTGGGATTGGGTAATAGTGAGTCATCGTGATAAAGCTAAGAAGTAAGTAAGCGGAGGAAAAAATAGATGAGTCGTTCAACAAAAAAGGGTCCTTATGTGGATGAGAAGCTACTGAAGAAGATGCAAAAGTTAAATAAAGATGGTGATAAAAAAGTTGTTAAAACGTGGGCAAGAGCAAGCGTTATAACTCCTGATTTTGTTGGACATACGATAGCAATACATAATGGGAAAAAGTTTCTCCCGATATTTATGTCTGAACAAATGGTGGGGCATAAATTAGGGGAATTCGCGCCGACAAGAACTTTTAAAGGTCACGGTGGAATGACGAAGCGAGAAACATCACTTACGTAAATAAAATGCGCGACAATTAGTTTTTACTCAGGAACGATGTCAAAGATTCAACGGTTGAGCGGGATGGCTATGTTGAACGTGAAAAGGATATATATAAAAGATGGAAGCGAAAGCAACAGCGAAATTTGTTAGATACACTCCAAGAAAAGTTAATCAAGTTCTTATGCTTATCAGAAATAAGAAAGTTGAGAAAGCGTTTGGAATACTTTCTTTTCTTCCTAAATCTGCCGCGGTGCTTGTTGAAAAAGTTTTAAAAAGCGCGGTTGCAAATACAGGGAAGCTTAAAGATTTTTCGGGTTTTAAAGTGAAAGAAGCATGGGTTGGAAATGGTCCTATTTTGAAAAGGACGAGACCTGGTCCGAAGGGAAGAGGGATGCCGATAAAGAAGAGAACGGCGCATCTTACAATAATTGTTACGGATATCGGCGTGGTTCCGGAAAAGAGAAAGAAAAAAATTTCTGAAGATGCAGTTAATAGCGATGGTAGTGATAGAAACAAAGTGAGATAAAATTTTTAGGAAAGGTAAGAAACATGGGTCATAAAGTACATCCCAAAAGCGTAAGATTAGGATATATCAGAGAGTGGGAATCTAAATGGTTTAACTTAAAAGAGATGCCTGATTTTATAGAAGAAGATCGTCGCGTAAGAGTCTATTTGAAGGACAAGCTTGTTAAGTTGGCTTCTGTATCGAAAATTGTTATAGAACGACCCGGTAAATATTTGCGCGTAAATATTTATACATCTCGACCTGGTATTGTAATCGGAAAAGGCGGACAGGGTATTGAAAATTTGAGAAAAGAAATTGAGTCTATGACAGCGAAGAAAACCTTTGTGAACGTTATGGAAATTAAGAGACCTGAAATTGATGCTCAGCTTGTAGCTGAAGGCATTGCTTTCCAATTGGAAAAACAAATTGCATTTAGAAGAGCAATGAAGAAAACAATTGAAAAGGCAATGGCAGCGGGCGCTAATGGGATAAAAGTTATGGTTGCAGGCAGACTTGGTGGAGCAGAAATTGCAAGAACTGAGTGGCTTAAAGAGGGAAGAATTCCTTTGCAGACCTTCAGAGCAGATATAGACTATGGTTTTGCTGAGGCTTATACAACTATGGGTCAGATTGGCGTTAAAGTTTGGATATTTAAAAAAGAGCTTTTCAAAAAAACGATCAAGGAACTGGTTGAAGAAGCGAAACTGGTGGATGCGTCAGAGATAGCAGAACAAACGATAGCTCAAACGACGAAAAAAACCTAAATAGTTTAAGACATAAATAAGGGCAGAGGAATTTATATGTTGATGCCAAAAAGAGTTAAATATAGAAAGACACACAGGGGAAGAATGAAGGGCAAAGCGAAAGGCGGTACCTGCTTGGTCTTCGGAAAATACGGTCTTCAAGCTCTTGAGCCTGTGTGGATGAACAGCAATCAAATAGAAGCAGCTCGTGTGACGCTCGCAAGGTTCATTAAAAAAGGCGGAAAAATTTGGGTCAGAATATTCCCTGATAAACCAATTACAAAGAAGCCTGCTGAAACGAGAATGGGCAAAGGTAAAGGTGATCCTCTGTTTTGGGTTGCGGTAGTAAAGCCTGGAAGAGTAATGTTTGAAATGGAAGGCATTCCGGATGCTGAAGCGAGAAAGGCTTTGGCGCTTGCGTCGAATAAACTTCCTATACGTACAAAAATTTTACTCAGAGCAGATATTTGAGGATACGATGAAAAGTAAAGATTGGAACGAAATGAAAAATATGACGGATGTTGAGCTTGGTGCAAAACTTAGCGAGTTGCAGGACAAGCTTTTTAAATTAAAATTTCGCCATTTAACAACGCCTGTAAAAAATCCTCTTGAAATTAGGGATATCAGAAGAAACGTAGCAAGAATTAAAACGCTTATTGCTCAGAAAAAAGAGTCCAAAATAAGATAAATAATAGGAAGGAACAATGTCAGAACGTGGAAAACGTAAGTGTCGTACGGGCATAGTTGTAAGTGATAAAAACAATAAAACGAGATTGGTTTCTGTAGAGAGAACATATCGTCATTCCTTGTACGATCGCGTGCTTCGTAGCAAAAGCAAATTTGCTGTACATGATGATAAGAATTCTTCTCATGTAGGCGATACGGTTAAAATAATGGAGTCAAGACCGTTGTCAAAAACAAAGAGATGGGTGTTGATTGAAGTTGTAAGTAAAACGTCGGAAATCTAAAAATGAAGATTTGTCGAAGGATAAAAGGATGATACAGGAAAGAACTATTTTAGATGTAGCAGATAATTCGGGAGCAAAAAAGATTCGTTGCTTCAGAGTTACAAAAGGTTTGAGACACCGTTACGCAAGTATTGGAGATATAATTCATGCGTCAGTTCAAGATGCATTGCCGCATGCAAGTATTAAAAAAGGCGAAGTTGTTAAAGCCGTAGTGGTTCGCACGGTAAAAGAAATTCGTCGGACAGATGGAACCTATGTTAAGTTTGATGACAATGCGGCGGTAATCATTAACGATGAGGGCGAACCTAAGGGAACTCGTATCTTCGGACCGGTTGCGAGAGAACTTAGGGAAAGAAATTATCTTAAGATAATTTCTTTGTCCCCGGAAGTAGTGTAGTTGGTGTTCTGTAATGTTGTCATTCTGAAAGCCGAAGGCTTTAAGAAGCTAGAAGGTCAAAAGTTAACTGAAGAGTCAGTGCGTTAGTCTAGATATTTCGAAAACGAAATGGTTGCTTCCTTGACGTGACACAGAAGAAAAAAGGAAATATAAATAGGAAATAAAAATGTTTAATATTAAGAAGAAAGACAAAGTTGTAGTTTTATCTGGAAAGGATAAAGGGAAGCAGGGTGAAGTTCTTGATGTTTTTCCGGATAAAGCTAGAGTCATAGTTTCAAAAATAAATTTTGTAAAAAGACATACAAAGCCTACTCAGAGGGATCCAGGAGGTGGTGGCATTCGCGAGAAAGAAGCGCCTCTTGCTATAAGCAAGGTTATGCTTGTATGTCCAAAATGTGGTCAGTCTTCAAGACCTAAGTTTGACAGACTTTCTGATGGAAAGAAGGTAAGAGTATGTCGCAAATGCGGGGAGATGATCATATAGCGCTTCAGAGGAATGTTGTAATGTATAAGGCATTCAAACTTTTAATAACAATTGTGCGCCTGTTAGCTTTTTGATACTACTATATATAGAAATGGAGTTTTTGTTTTTGTAGGTTGTAGCAAGGATGATGGCGCATATACTAGAATTATCTCTGACACCAAATATTTTAAAATAAAAGATCAAAATGCTTTAAGTCTCAAGTAACAAAGATAGGTAAGGAATAAGGAAAGAATAATGAATCAACCTCGTTTAAAAGAATTTTATCGAAAAAATGTAGTAAATGAATTGACGAAACAGTTCAACTTTAAAAATATTCATCAGATTCCCAAACTTGCCAAGATTGTTGTAAATATCGGGTTGAGCGAAGCAAAAGAAAACATTAAGGTTTTGGATGTTGCAACTGCAGAGCTTGCGTCTATCACAGGTCAAAAGCCTTTGGTATGTCGCGCAAAACAGTCTGTGTCAAACTTTAAGATACGTCAGGGAATGCCGATAGGTATTAAAGTAACTCTCAGAAGTGCGATGATGTATGAATTCCTAGATAGACTTATAAATGTTGCGATACCTCGTATAAGAGATTTCAGAGGAATCGAGCCTAATGGGTTTGATGGGAGGGGCAATTTCAACTTGGGGCTTACAGAGCAGTATATTTTTCCTGAAATTAACGTTGAAAAATCAGATAAAGCTAGAGGTATGAATATTACTATCGTAACGACGGCTAAGGAAAACGAGCATGCAAAATCGTTGCTAGAAGCTCTTGGTATGCCGTTCAAAAAAAGAGACAATAAATAGAGACAAGCAAATAAAGCAAAGGATATTTTTCTATGGCAACAACTTCAGCAGAAGCAAAGATGCGTAAACCTCAGAAATTTGCGACACGGTACAGGAATAGATGTCGCCTGTGTGGAAGACCGCGTGGCTTTTATAGAGATTTTGGTCTTTGCAGAATATGCTTGCGCAAATTAGTGCACAATGGCGAAATACCAGGTCTTACAAAATCAAGTTGGTAATAACTTTTAAAGAGGTCGGTTGAATGATTACAGATCCAATTTCAGATATGTTCGTTCGCATTCGTAATGCAAACGTAAAATCACACGAAAAAGTCGATATTCCGTCTTCAAAAATGAAAATGGAGATAGCAAAGATTCTAAAAGAAGAAGGCTATATTTCGGACTATAAGAGTATTGAAGATCATAAGCAGGGTGTTTTGAGAGTTTATCTTAAATATACTGCTGCGGGAAAAACTGTTCTTCGGGGAATTAAGAGGGCGTCGAAGTCTAGTTTGAGAATCTACAGAGGTTATGAAGATATGCCTAAAACCGTTGGCGGATTGGGTGTTACAATAGTTTCTACTTCTAAAGGCTTAATGACCGATAGACAGGTAAGAAAAGATAAAATTGGCGGAGAAGTAATAGGGTACGTTTGGTAATCATATACGATAGCCGCATGAAAGATGTACAGCATTGTTTTCTCTCTTCCATTTTTTTAATTCCCCTTTCAGTGAAGGGGGGGATGGGTTGAATAGAGTGAGTCGTGCCTCTTTCGGTAAAAAATTAATATTGAGGATCAAAAATGAGTCGCTTGGGTAAAAAACCGGTTCGGGTGTCGGAAAAAGTGAAAGCAGAGTTCAAAAATGGAGTTTTGGAAGTAACGGGTCCCGGCGGAAAACTTTCACAGACAATTGATAATAGGATGGGCATAAAAATTGACAAGGATGGCATTCTTGTCGAGGCGCTTGGAGAATCTCGCGAGCATAATATGCTGCATGGTCTCATAAGGGGTCTTGTTGTAAACATGGTTGAAGGTGTTACAAAGGGTTTTAAAAAAGAGCTTGAGGCAATAGGACTTGGCTATAAAGCAAACATAGAAGGCGGAAAAAAATTAATCTTAGCCGTTGGTTTTTCACATTTGGTGAACCTTCAGATTCCTTCTACTGTAAAAGTTACGGTAGCTCTTACGCCTGATAAAAATACTCTAATTGTGGTAACTGGAACAGATAAGTATGAAGTTGGAGCGTTTGCCGCTAGGATTAGAGCTGTAAAGCCGCCTGAACCATACAAGGGTTTTGGTATTAGATATTTGGGCGAGAAAATTATAAGAAAAGCTGGAAAAGCTGCGGCAGCAGGAAAAAAATAGTAGTTTTTGCAGTCGTTAATAGAAAAGGATATTAGATGAAAGATTCGAGCGAAAGATTTGATTATCGTGTAAAAAGAGTTAGAAGTAAAATCACGGGAACAGAAGAAAGACCGCGCTTGAGTATTCATCGCGGACATAAGCATATTTATGCGCAGATAATTGACGATAACAAGGGTATTACTATTGTTTCTGCGTCAACATTGTCTCCTGAACTTAAAGGGAAGTTGAATGTTACCGATACTGTTGTCGCGGCTAAATCCGTGGGTGATTTAGTTGCAAAAAAAGCAGCTGAAAAAGGCATAAAAAAAATCGTCTTTGATCGTAGAGGATACGAATACACGGGCAAAATTAAAGCTCTTGCAGATGCCGCTAGAGAGAACGGTTTAGAGTTTTAGCAGTTGTCCTAGGTTAAGCATTCGAGAGTAAACTCGCAGTTGTCTTTCCGCTTTCGCGGGAATTCATGTTGTCGTTAGTTCCTTTTTCTCGTCGTGATTCTTTTTCATTGAAAGGGGTGACGCGCGAGCGTAGCTCGGCGGAGTATAAGATGGTGTCAGGCGAAGCCTGACGAAGTATTGATAGAGTCGAGGATTTTCATCTCGTCGTAAAGTACTTTTCACGCGTTTGTTGGTAAGTAAATTTAATAAAATAAATGTAAACGTAGTTTTTGGGAGGACAAGTTGGCTGAAAAAATAGGAAAACAACAACAAAATAACAATGGTCTAAAAGAGATAGTTGTTGCCGTTAACAGAGTTTCAAAAGTTGTTAAAGGTGGAAAGAGGTTTTCTTTTAATGCTTTGGTAGTAGTAGGCGATGGGACCGGTAAAGTGGGCTGTGGACTTGGTAAAGCGAATGAGGTGCAGGCTGCAATTCAAAAAGGCAGTGTGCACGCTTCGAAGCATATGATCCCAATTCAACTTAAAGGAAGCACCATCCCACACGAAATAATTGGTGTTTCAGGAGCAGGAAAAGTTCTGTTAAAGCCTGCGGCTCCGGGAACCGGTGTTATAGCCGGAGGAGCTGTAAGAGCAGTTCTTGAGGCTGTAGGAATTAGAGATATTCTTACAAAATCAATGCGCTCTTCAAATCCTTTTAACGTAGTTTATGCAACGATAGAAGCTCTTAAAGAACTCCGTTCAAAGGAGGAGGTTGCCAAAATCAGAGAGAAAGAGGTTGCGGAAATATGATAGGTTTGGATAATTTACGACCTGCAAAAGGCTCAAAACATAGAAAGAAAATTGTAGGACGCGGAGTAGGTTCCGGACGCGGGCGAACATCTACCCGCGGTTCTAAGGGTCAAAAATCTCGTTCCGGTGACGGAGCTAAAAAAATAGGTTTTGAAGGCGGACAGATGCCTGTTTTTAGGAGAATTCCTAAGAGAGGATTTACCAATCAGTTTCGTAAAGAATATGAAATTGTTAACGTTGGAAGTTTGAATAAATTTGAAGCGAGTGTTGAAGTCACTCCAGCAGTGTTAAAAGAAGCTGGTCTTGTGGGAACGACGAGACTTGTGAAAATTTTAGGAGTTGGTGAACTCAAGAAATCTCTGACGATTAAGGTTGCAGCCTTTTCAAGATCTGCTCTTGAAAAAATTCAAGTTGCAGGCGGAAAAGCTGAAGTTGTTAAGTAAAAGTATGAAGTAATTGGCTATGCGTAGCGGCAAACGTATGAGTCGTTGGTTCCTTTTTCATTCTCCTTTTTTAAAAGGGGTGGCGGTGCCAACGACATTGGCGGGGTATTAGGGATGTCAGGCGAGGTCTAGAGTTTATCCCCGAATGTTTTTATCGAGGAGGGTATTGGTGTTAGGAGTTACCTCTCATCGTAAAATATTTCTCATGTGTTTGGCACTCTTCGTTTTGTGTATTTAAGTTTAACGGGAAAAAGCTATGCTAAAAAGTTTCACTGATATATTTAAGGTGCCTGAACTAAGAAAAAGAGTTATATTTACATTGCTCATAATTGTTGCTTACAGAATAGGAGCTACGGTTCCGATTCCGGGCATAAATAGCGAAGCTGTAAAGTCTTTGTTTGCAGCTCATAGGAATGGTTTGTTAGGCTTTTTGGATATGTTTTCAGGTGGCGCACTCAACAGAATGTCGATTTTTTCGTTGGGTATTATGCCGTACATCAACGCATCAATTATTATGAGTTTAATGCAGGGAGCGCATCTCATTCCTTACTTAGACAGACTTGTGAAGGAGGGCGAGCAGGGAAGAAAAAGACTTACGCAAATCACAAGATACGGAACGCTCATATTGGGTACGATGCAGTCTTTTGGCTTGACAATGGCAATAGCAAGAATGCCAACTCCTTCCGGAATGAGCATAGTCGTTGATCCGTCGTGGTCTTGGGTTTCATTGACTGTTGCAACTTTGATTACAGGAACGGTCTTAATCATGTGGCTTGGAGAACAGGTTACAGAGAGAGGAATTGGCAATGGAATATCTCTTATAATTTTTGCAGGTATAGTAGAAAGATTACCTCATGCGGTTCTTAGTATTATCAAGCTTGTGCAAATGGAAGAGCTTTCTATTTTATTTGTTTTATTCCTCGCAACTATTGTGGTTGCTGTGCTAATTTCAGTTGTTTGGATCGAAACAGCTCAAAGAAAAATTCCTATCCATTATGCAAAAAAAATGGTTGGAAGAAAAATGTATGGCGGACAAACGTCGTTTTTGCCGATAAAAGTTGATCAGTCTGGCGTTATTGCCGTAATATTTTCAATGTCAATTTTATCTGCGCCTTTGATTATAGCTCAGTTTTCTCCTGAGTGGACAATTTGGAATTTTCCTATAGCTAAAAGGATTTCGGAATTGTTTAATGATGGGTCCATAATATATAGTGCAGTTTATGCGTTTTTAGTTATTTTCTTCTGTTATTTCTATAATTCTATATCTTTTAATCCTAAAGATCTAGCTGAAAATATGAAAAAATCTGGCGGATTTGTTCCCGGAATAAGACCAGGTGATCCGACAGCTACATATATACAAAAAGTTTTAGAAAGAGTTACGCTTGGTGGCGCATTGTTTGTCGCATGTATAGCTGTTTTGCCTGATTATTTGCGACGCGCCATGAGCGCTCCGTTTTTCTTTGGCGGGACGTCATTGCTTATTGTAGTAGGCGTATCGCTTGATACTATTGGACAGATAGAGTCACATTTGATTATGCGTCATTACGAAGGGTTTATGAAAGAGGGGCGCATAAAAGGTCGTTGGTTCAACGTTAAATAAAGCGTTTCGTTAGTGTTCAATTATTATGCTTTGTCAACAATATTAAAATGCTTCGCTCTTAGAATGGGTTTGTAAGGGGATATTGAAATTAATGAATTATATACTTATGGGATCTCCTGGAGCAGGGAAAGGCACGCAGGCTAAAAGAATTGTAAAAAAGTTTGGCATAGTACATTTATCACCGGGCGATATGTTTAGAGAAGCAAAAGAATCAAATGAAGTTATAAGTAAACTTCTTGCATCAGGGCAGCTTGTTTCTG
>JAIXMY010000042.1 GCA_020328045.1 Candidatus Endomicrobiellum pyrsonymphae | reverse complement strand
AAGATGTGGCAATATGGTGAAGGCAAATCAAATTTCTTTTTATTTACTCAATTGAAACATAATCGGTTGTCCCCTGCAGAATTAAGCTCATACACTAGGACACTGTTTAAACGGCTTGGATTTCCAGCAAAAGAGCTGTCTTTACACATTATAAGTTTTACTTTTAAAGGTTACATAGGATTTTTTAGTATTTTTAGTTTAATTATGTAATGAAATTATGTATAATATAATGAGTGTAACAGTTTTGTTGTTGATTTGCAATGAGAACTTACAAATTGCTTACAAAATGGATAAAATCATATATAAAGTCAATGCTCGTCGGCAGCATTTCATTGCAACAAAACCATTTTAGTGCGCCCATAGCTTAATTGGATAGAGCGTTTGACTACGAATCAAAAGGTTAGAGGTTCAACTCCTCTTGGGCGCGTTTTTTAAAGAAATATAAATGCGACAGGAGATAGAATATGACATTAAAAGAAAAAGTAGAAAAGGCTTTGGAGACAGTAAGACCTCATTTGCAAGCAGATGGCGGAAATGTTGAATTAATAGACACAACCGAAAATGGAATTGTAAAAGTAAAACTTACAGGCGCATGTGGAGACTGTCCTATGGCAGCAATGACCTTACAGTACGGCGTTACAAGTGCAATTAAACAAGCAGTGCCTGAAGTTAAAGAAGTTCAGGCTGTGCAGTAAAATACCGCAAAGAAAAGTGGAAATGAATGTATAGAATGTATATGTAAAAATAAACTTAACAAATCACAAATTGCAGATTTAGCAGTCAAGATTGAAGGACATCCTAATAACGTTGCCCCTGCGATTTACAGTAGATTATGTGTATGCATCAAAAATGAAGACGGAGATCACGGAACCGTGGTACAACTGCCTCTCCCAAAGTTTAAAGTTGTTTTATGTATTCCGTCTTTTGATTACGAACAAAGCGTTCGAGGCAAGTTTTGCCTAAAAACTTAAGTTTAAAAGATGTTGTTTTCAATACATCGAGAGGATCTCTTCTCATAGTGGCTTTTTGTTGCCAAGATTATCCTTTATTAAAACAGGCTATGAAGATAAGACTCCCCAATCATATAGAGGGAAAATGATCCACACTATGAGCGAAGTTTTAGAAATTGCTTTGGAAGCGACTGCTCATGGGTCGTGTCTTTCAGGTTCAGATTTACTCTTGTTGTTTTTTGCGAAAAAAAGACATTGTAAATGTTCAAAAAGCGGTGATAAAGAGATGAAAAAATGAAGCGTTAAGGCAAAATCGTATATATTAGATTTTGATGTCAAGAGCGCTTTCAATATATAGTTAATCGACAATGATGAGAAAAATAATTATTGCGCTGTCGTCAAAGAAGATACTCCATCAGGTTGACTAGTTGTCTGAAAGCAGAAAACTTGGAGAATTCTTTTTCTAGATATTTCGGTGTACTCAATATTGATGATAAACGAAAGATTTGGTTGTCTGAACAAAGTGAAGAATCCACAGCAACCTATCTCTCACACGGCAGACTAACGACTGCCACCCCTTTCAGAGAAAGAGGAATAAGGGGGGGGGTGAAAATGGCAACAACTGTAAAAATATATCGTGCTATTTTGGAGGAATCATAAGATGTCTCTTGTGGTAATGAAATTCGGCGGGTCTTCTGTTGCGGATGCTGACAAGATGAAGCATGTCGCGGGGAAAATCGTTGCAAAAAAAAATGCCGGCAATAAAATTGTTGCTGTTGTTTCAGCGCCGGGAGATACAACCGATGATTTGCTTGAAATGGCGACTAAAATTACGTCAAACCCTCTCGCAAGAGAAATGGACATGTTGCTTGCAACCGGAGAAATGATTTCTATATCGTTACTTGCAATGGCGCTTGACTCCATGGGCGAAAAAGTGGTTTCTCTGACGGGTCCTCAAGCCGGAATTTTAGCAGATGATAATTATACCCGCGCAAGAATTAAAAAAGTTAATCCTCAAAAAATAAAAGTGCAACTTACTAAAAATAATATCGTTATAGTTGCTGGGTTTCAAGCGTTGAACTCTAAAGGAGACATTACTACATTAGGAAGGGGTGGATCAGATTTAACAGCTGTTGCTTTAGCTGCCGGTTTAGAAGCTGATTCCTGTGAAATATATTCTGACGTTGAAGGCGTATATACAACCGATCCCAGAGTGGTAAAGGATGCTAGAAAGCTCGATTATCTGTCTTACGATGAGATGCTTGAAATGGCAGATTCCGGAGCGCAAGTATTGCAGTCGCGAAGCGTAGAAGTGGCAAAAAAGTTTGGAGTTGAAATACATGCAAGAAGTACATTCAGCGAAAAACAAGGAACTATAATTACAAGTGAACAAAAAATCAGGGGGAAAAAGATGGAAGCATTGCTAGTTTCGGGAGTAGCTTTTGACAAAGATCAGGCTAAATTTACGATGATAGATTTGCCGGACATTCCGGGTGTGGCTGCAAAAATTTTCAGCCGACTTGCAAAAATCGGCGTTAACGTGGATATGATTACACAATCCGCAGCCGTAGATAAAAAAAATGATATTTCATTTACAGTATGCAAAGCGGAGATGAAAAAAACTCATACGGAACTTGATAAAATAGCTCATGAATTTAAAACCCCTCAAGTTGTTTTTGACGAGCATGTTGCAAAAATTTCTATAGTGGGAATAGGAATGAAAAGTAACCCCGGTGTTGCAGGAAAAATGTTTGAAATACTACATAAGAAAGCCATAAATATTGAAATGATTTCTACCAGTGAAATTAAAATATCGTGCATTGTTGACGAACTTGATATGGTAAAAGCAGTTGAAGAACTTCACAAAGGTTTTGGGCTTTCTAAAAAGAAGTAAGGAGACAGAGGATTTATGACAATTTCAAAAGGATTTACATTAATAGAGGTCGTTATAGTGATTGCAATAATAGGAATGTTGAGTGTTGTGGCTATTCCTGTATACAAAAGTCACTTGGAAAAAGCAAGAATTGCGCAAACTAATAGTGCAATTGAAAAAAACACCGTTGAAGAAACTTCCTTGGAAGAAGCACCGGGCGGTGATGCTACAGATGATAATGTTTTTGCAGAAAACGACGATGCAATCGCGACAAGCGCGTGAAAGATTTTTAACTATCGTCAAAGAAGATACCCCAGTCGAGTAGTTGTATGAAAGCCGAAAGTTTGAAGAATACACAGCAATCTATCTCCGTACCACATGCATGACAGGCTAACGACTGATCGCCTTGTCGGTCACCCCTTTCAGAGAAAAGAGAATAAAAAGGAGAATAAAAACATTGCTGTCTAGTTTTGACGGTTGCAGGCAAACAATCGAGATCCAATTCAGGAGAACTATGAAACAAATACTAATATTTGATACTACGTTAAGAGATGGCTCTCAAGGAGTCGGAATATCTTTTACAACGGAAGACAAAATAAAAATAGCAAAAGTTTTAGACTCTTTTGGCGTTTCGTACGTTGAGGGAGGTTGGCCCGGGTCCGGTCCTAAGGATGATTTGTTTTTTGAACAAATGAAAAAATCTCCTCTCAAACGCGCAAAACTTACAGCATTTGGGTGTACGCGTCGCAAAGATAAAAAAGCATCGGAAGATGAAACTTTACGCGCAATAATTAAGTCTGGCGTTAAAACCGCCTGTATATTCGGCAAGGCATGGAATTTACATGTAAAGCGCGCTCTTAAAACCACAAATGAAGAAAATTTAAAAATGATTTATGAAAGCATAGCCTTTCTTAAATCTAAAAAACTTGAAGTATTGTTCGATGCCGAGCATTATTTTGACGGATATAAAAACAACAAGCGATACGCTCTTAAGGCAATAAAAACAGCCATTACTGCAGGAGCAACCACAGTATGTCTTTGCGAAACAAACGGCGGGATGCTTCCTTCAGACATACAGAGTATTGTCAAAGAAACAAGAAGCGCTTTTCCGAATGTTAAGTTTGGCATACATGCCCACAACGACTCTGGCTGTGCTGTTGCAAACTCTATTGCTGCAATTGAAGAAGGTTGTATATTAGTGCAGGGAACAGTAAACGGTATAGGCGAAAGATGCGGAAATACAAACTTATGTTCTCTTATACCCGCTTTGCAAATAAAAAGAAATTATGATTGCATACCTAAAAAAAGTATGCGGAAACTTTCCGAACTTTCAATATATGTTGACGAAATAGCAAACATTGTACCAAATGATTCAGATCCTTATGTTGGCAGAAACGCATTTGCTCATAAAGCAGGCGTTCATGTTTCAGCAATAAAAAACAATCCCGAAACATACGAACATATCAATCCTTTGACTATCGGCAATGAAAGAAGAATTTTAGTAAGCGATTTAGCAGGTAAAAGCAATGTTGTCTCTAAAGCTGCTGAAATGGCAATAGGTATTGAAGATGCACCGGAAAAAGTTAAAAAGATTATAGATACTGTAAAAGAAAAAGAACACAACGGATATCAATATGAGGACGCCGACGCTTCTTTCTTTTTACTTACAAAAAAAGCGCTTGGAACTTTTAAACCCTTTTTTAATCTAAAAGAGTATAGAGTCTCTGTTGAAAAAGATACTAACGGAAATATAATTTCTGAAGCAACCATAAAGCTCGATATAAAGGGCAAAGAAGAACACGCCATTGCTGAAGGCGATGGACCTGTGAACGCTTTGGATAATTGTTTACGCAAAGCATTAACAAAGCATTATCCCCACATAAAAAACATTTTTTTAACCGATTTTAAAGTGAGAGTTGTAAATAGCGACGCAACCACAGCGGCAAAGGTAAGAGTTCTGATTGAATCTTCAGATTCTTCAAAGAAATGGGGAACAATTGGCGTTGGCGAAAACATAATAGATGCATCTTGGCAAGCTCTTGCCGACTCCGTGGAATACAAATTACTGAAATAAACTGCCTCAGTCAACTTTTTCTAGCGTCGTTTCTGATTCGACTGCCTTTTTTCAAAAAGCGAGCAAGTCAGGTCTTAACCTACTGCTTACTTCTGTAAGCTACTCAATCTTTGCTTCAATATCTACTTTAGAGTGAGTACGTCAAAATCTGTAGCTTGCTCCTAAGTTAGCTTTCATATTTTGACACCCTTTTGCAATAAGAATGTCTATGTTTGCAAAAATTGAAACATTTTTCGTTATGTTATAATTTCCGCCAACTCCTGCTCCCAAAACATCCCTACCTTCTTCTGTATCAATATCTGCAATTTCTTTTTCTGTTATTGTCTTATAAGCGCTACCGCAAGCATAATCACCAGAATAAGTATAAGCGCCAACTATTTTTGGAAGATTATTGCTTAATAAACGCCCATACTCAACATTTACATTCCAGCCAAACTTATTGATCTTTTGCTCTATAACTAATCCTATCTTTGCAAAAGCTCTATTATAGTTTCCTGTGAGCTTTCTTCTTTTATGGAACCATAATAGCTTCTTCTTGCGTCTAACCCCAAATATGGTTTTAGCTTAAACTTATTGCTCAATTTTACTTTTAACGCACCTTCCAAGTTACAACCTATGCCATCGGCAAAATCTTTTGCTTTGACTAGTTTCTTATTAACACTATCTAGCTGAGAAACCGATATTTCTAATTCTCTTTTGTTGTTGTTATACGCATCGTAACTTCCGCCAATTATCGCCTTTACTTGCCACTTTTCTTCTTCGTAAGAACCATATACACCTGCACCTGCGCCTGTGTCTGTTATCTTTCCTTCATCTGTAGACCATGGAGACATGTTGTGTCCATTAACTTTAGTATATGCACCTAACATCAACTTCCCAGGTAGTTCCTCTTGAGCGATAAACCTATAAATCCGCCCTTTTAGGTGGGTTCCCTAATGGTGACTTATCCAATGGTTTTGTTGGTGGTGATGTCGGCTGTAGGGGTGGTGGCGGCGTATCCCCTGGTGGGTCTTTCGTCGAATTCCCTGTATCATCCATCCTTATTACATGTATCGCTATCACATGTAGCATCATCCTTACGTGTAATATTCTTATCTATATCATCATTCGCCCAAGCTGTATTTGTACCTACAGCGGGATACCAAAAGACTAAAGCACAATAAAACTCTAAGAAAAAAACTAAATTTTAACTTTTGAATCTTGTTCGGCAAACTTTGCAACAATTTACCTTTTAACATTTTTACTCTATTGCTCATTTTAAAATTAAACTAACAGTTTTAACATCATCTAATAACGCGCTTATCGATTCTTTATCTAATTGCACTGAAGCAAACTTGTATAGGTTAAGCTTCATTAAAATTTCTTTCATTTTGTCAATATTTTCACCGTTTACGCCGCTTTTTTGTAAATTGTCAAATATTTGATTTTGTTGTAAATTATCAGACGCAACACCTGTCTTAATATTTACAATTTCAATCAACGCTTGATAGATTAAGTTTAACGCTTGTTTAAGATTATTGTTTAAGATTTTCGATTCAGCCTTTTTTATCAGTTTTTGAAAATTTATAAAACTAGATTTTTTTAATTTTTTAGAAGGATTTATGCCGGATTTACTTGAATATAATCTATAACATACGCTAAAAATTAATAAAACTATAAAGGGGATAAATATTGAATAAAATACAGGGTTTTTTAAAAGATGCCCATTATACAGTTCTAGACTTTCTATCGACTTGTTATAATTAATATCTTTACGCCTCATGTTAATTTTTGTACTATTTTCAACACCTTTATCAGAATATACTGCATCGCCCGTTGCTTGAATTTTTATACTATGTGTTTTTATGATTCCGTATCGTTTTTCTAACGGATTAAAAAAAGAAAGAGTCGCCGACGGAATCTTTTTTTCACCCGAAATCAAAGGAATAAATATCGTTTTAAATTCTTTCGCATTGCCCAACGTATTTGAAACTATAGTTTCATACTTGCGCAAACCGTCGTAAAGGTCAAAGTTTATATCACTTACACTTTTCATATTTCCGTTACCGCTTACTGTTACGGTCAAAGTTACAGGCTCATTTGTCTTGACGTTTATTTTATCAACAGAGGCTTTAATTTTAAAGTCGCCTATAGCGCCAGAAAAATTGAACGGTTTATTCTCTTTTGGCAAAGGAAGAATTTTTATATCAATTGCTTTCGTCTCTAAAATTTTGATCTGACTTCGCCCCATATTTGCAAAAAGACCAAAAAATTCATCCATTTCGTCGGACACCGAAAAATCCATAACAGCAATTTTCAATTTTGCGGGCAAAATAGTTTTTACGCCAGTCCCCACCGGATATAAAATTGTCTCCCGTTCGTCAACGCGATAATTTAAACCATCTATAACCTCAAAATGGCTTTTAGGTTTGGACCCATCATTCCAAAAACCAGAAAAATTAGGAGGATAATACTCGGGGGTTGATATTAGATCTACATTCGTATAAAAACTAAATTTGTAAATAAGTTTTTCATTTTCATAGGCTGTTGTTTTATTTATAGTAGCTTTAACAAAGACTTTACCAGCAGAATTTGAAGACTGATACTTCTTTGAATTCTGTTGATTATTACTCGCCGGAAGATTTTGAACGCTCTGAGAATGAACGCTTTTGGCAGGTGTAACTTCAATTTCAATACTTTCAGTTAAATATGTTTTACATCCAAAAATTACTTTGGCAGGCGGGATTGTAAATTTTCCTATTTTTCTTGACACCAAAGTATATTCATACGTTACGCTCATACTTGCTTTACCGTTAATTATAGACATACTTTTCGAAAGCGATGTCCCGAATCTGTTAAATTCCGGCATACTGCCTATTTGATGTTCAGGAAAATTTTGATCATCCCCACTTACCGTAATTGAATACACAAACGATTCATTTAGTGGAACAGTTTTTTTATCTATAGATGCCCTGAAAGAAATAATATCGGCATATAAATAAACTGTCGCAAACAATAATATAACTGAATAAACTATCTTTTTTAACATTTTACCAATCCTCTTGAGGCTGATCTATCAAAGGCTTCTTATTTTTATTTCTTGCTTTATCGGCGTTTTTATCGGACTCATTATAATAATTTAACAACATTGCTGCAGGCGTACCTTTCTTATTTTCTTTTTGTATCTGATTTTGTGTTCCAGAAAATTCGCCTGGTTTATCATCTTTGAGTTTTTCAGGCACTTTTTGAGATTTATTTTCGTTTAGTTTCAACTCTTGTAATTTTTTTATTTTCTCGCTTAGTTCCTGTTTTTTCTTATCAAGCTCTTGTTTTTCTTTATCTAAATCTTTTTGTGTTTTGTTCTGATTTTGACCTTTATTTTTACCACTGTCATTATTATTCTGGTTACTATTTTCTTCATGACGCTTTTTTTCATTTTCCTTTTGAGCTTTATCATTTTGATCCATCTGTTTTTTTAAATCCTGCGCCTCTTTATTTTGCTGCAGGTTATTATTTCGCTTTTTGTTTTGTTCTTTCTGTTGCTTATCTTGTTTATTTTGCTGATTATTTTTTTCGTTTAACTTCAGCAATACCGATTCGAGATTATATTTTGCATCTTTGTCACTTGGATTCAATTTTAACGCCTTCTTATACAAATCACCAGCTTTTTGAAAATTTTCTTTTCTGTACTCGACATTGCCTAAATCGTAAAAAGCCGTGAATTTCTCTTCCGCATTGGTATTCGTAGAATTTAATACCAAGTTGTATTTCGCCTGCGCTTCATCTAATCTATTTAACTTGTATTCCGCTCCTGCAGCATTGTTTAACAAATCATAATTAGTCGATTGCTTTGCTATTTCTCTATTTAATCTTTCAGCAGCCTGCTCAAAGTTACCCTCGTTAAAATATTTTACAGCTTTATTATTTTCTTTTATATTTCTTTGAGAAAAAACAAAAAGAAAAATCAACAAAACTAATAACAACGATAAAACAATCATTGCAACAAATAATTTCTTTTTTAAAATATCTTTCATTGATAAAATATCTCACTCCAAATAACGATACTCCGTCAAATTTCGACTGCCGTTTTCTCAATACCCCGCGTCGAGCTACGCTCCACCGCACCTTTCAGAGAAAGGGGAATAAAAACACTGTAGTAAATTCTCCTTTTTACAAAAGAGGTGGCAATAACGAGATAAGATGAGAGGTTACAAAGCCTTTGTTATTAATTCAACCTTACACTTTTCATTTTTTACGACTTACCGGGAACAAAAGGGCGACAAACAATGCAATCAATCCAAATAATAAAAATATCTGAAATCTATCTGTTTTAGTGTCATTTTCGCTGACTTCATCATTAGTCTTATCTAAATCCCGAACTGCCTTTATAAGTATAGGCGAAATATCTTTATCGGAAGCATCAAGATACTTTCCGCCGGTTTCATCAGCAATACTTTTTAGTAAAATCGAATTTGCTTTACTTACGACTATCTGACCATCCCTATCTTTTACATAATCTCTTATGACCCCTGTTTCATCTCTTAAAGGAATAGGAGAACCCTCATGTGTGCCAATACCAACTGAAATAATTTTTAATTCCGCTTTCCTCGCAATATTTAAGGCTTCTTTTATTCTTGAATCATGGTCTTCCCCATCGCTAATTAAAAGCATCGCTCTCTCTGACGCGGTCTTACCGCTAACAGCTTTAGAAGCAAGTATAATTGCGTCGCTTATTTGAGTGCCTCCAAAAGGAAGACTGCCTGCTTCAACACTTTGTAAAAACGTTTTCAATGCCTGCAAATCATAGGTCATAGGGCACTGCCACATAGCAGTTCCTGAAAAAATAATAACGCCCATTTTTTCACCGGGGCTTTCTTCAACAACTCTTAATACCATAAGTTTTGCCTGCTCTAGTCTATTTGGCTTAGAATCTTGGGCAAGCATGCTTTTTGAAACGTCTAAAGCTACGACTATCTCAGACGATTCTTTTATAACTGTTCTTTTTTGTTCGCCATATTGAGGACGGGCAAGAGCGAGAATAACAAAAAAAAGTCCTACAAGCAATAAAATATATTTCACTTTGTACGCTTTCAAATTAACAACAGCAAGTATCGGCATATTCATACTTGATACGAGCGTATTCAACGCTGCTTTTCTTTTTTTGAACGCGACGAAAAAGAAAAATATCAAGATAGGCATTAAAAAAAGAAGCAATAAATAAACTTTATCTGCAAACATAATTTCCTTTTAATTATCACGGCAACTTTCTTAGATAAGTATTATCTAAAACAATTATGAGCAACAATAAAATAAACGCGGGAATCAAAAAATATTTATACAGCTCGTTATACTTAATGAACTGCGTTACTTTGATTTCATATTTTTCCAATTTATCTATCTGTTTCATTATATTCTCAAAAGATTTCGTATCTTGAGCCCTAAAATATTCGCCTTCGGTATTGCGAGATATTTCTTTTAAAACATCTTCATTGATTGCATCCTGGGTAGTTCTAAACTCTCTCGTTCCAAAAAATGGATCGGGTATTTCGTAAATTGCTCCCTCAAGACTGCCAACACCAATCGTATAAATTTTTATGCCGTACTCTTGAGCTATTTTTGAAGCCGTTACAGGATCAATTTCGCCCATATTGTTATTGCCGTCTGTAACAAGTATTAAAACTTTACTTTTGGCTTGACTGCCTTTCAAACGGTTTACTGAAGTCATAATTGCAGACCCTATCGCGGTACCATCAAGACCTGTATCCCCAATATTTATATTCTTAACAAATTCAACAAGAGAATCTTTATCTGTCGTAAGCGGACACTGCGTAAAAGCAAGTCCCGAAAAAATTACTAGTCCAATCTTGTCATATTTTCTCACCTTTATAAACTCTTGCGTAACTTTTTTTGCAACCTCCATCCTGTTCAAAGGCTTAAAATCAATCGATCTCATACTTGTCGAAGTGTCAAGCGCCATTATAATATCAATACCTTGATCGTTTGATTGTTCAAATGCTTTTCCTCTCTGAGGTCTTGCAACAGCAATGATAATCAATATCAACGCAAGATATTTTAAAATTTTCAA
>JAIXMY010000005.1 GCA_020328045.1 Candidatus Endomicrobiellum pyrsonymphae | reverse complement strand
TTAGGTTATAATGCGGCTATTCTTATTCTTAATGGTTTTACGGGATATATGTCGTACGTAAGAAATCTTGTCAAACCTCCGAAACAGTGGGAATGTGGAGGTATTCCTCTTACTATGATGATGAATATAGAAAAAAGATATGGAAAAGAAAAGCCTGTAATACAAAAAGCTTTAATTGATTTAAATGGCAACCCGTTTAAAGAATTTCTTAAAAAAAGAGATGAATGGGCAATTAATGAAAACTATGTTTCTCCCGGACCTATACAGTACTTTGGTCCTGCAAATATTACGGAAATGATTACAAGAACGCTTAGGTACGAACATTCAAAGAGGTGATACAATATCCCTATGTTATGTATAAATTAAAACACAAAAGCGATAAAGTCAAAGTAAAATGTGATAGGAAGAGAAGCAGGGAAGAAGAGTGCAAATACGGTAAGAATATGGTAGATTTTGTGAAGAGTTTAAGAGGGTATATCCCTACAAAATAAGGAAGTGGCAAAACGACAATAGGCATGAGAATATGAAAAAATTTAGTAAAATACTAAAGGAAGAGAAAATACAACAATTATTTAGCTATCCAAGATGTCAAAAGATAAACGGATACATAGAAAGATATAACATGACATTGAGAGAAGAGTTCGTAAATAATAATGAGATGTTAGTGGGTAGGCAAGAAGAGTTTAATAGAATGTCGCATGTGTATCCAATCGATATGGTTGCCTGCAATTACTTTTAATTAAGTGCTACAATAATGTTATCAAAGTAGGTAAAGGAGGCAATAGATAACGGAGAATATTTGTGCAGGAAGATACTTTGCGCCTAATATGTATAAACTTTGTAGGGGGTAAGTATGGAAATCTTAAGAGTTGTAAAATCAGATAATGAAGATTGTGAATTAAGTCAAGCATCGTGTTCTTGTGCCGGTTATGAGGGGTATTGATGGAAATATCTGAAGTTAAAAAAATTTTAGAAGCTTTGCTTTTTGTTTCTGAAAGACCTCTTAGCTTGAAAGAGTTAAAGGATTTGGTTAAGTCTGATTATTCGGATACATTCAACATAGAAAATATCTTAAATGATCTCAAAGATGAATATACAAGTTTGGATAAACCTTATGAAATTAAATTTATCGCGGAAGGTTGGACTTTTGCAACAAAATCCGAGTATTCTCCGTGGATAAAAAAACTTCTAAAAGAAAAAACTGTTTTGAAATTGTCGCAGTCTGCTCTTGAAACATTGGCAATGATCGCCTACAAACAGCCTATCACAAGAGCCGAGATAGATGATATAAGAGGCGTTGAATCTTCCGGAGTTATAGACACTCTTCTCGAAAGAAAATTAATCAAAATAGTTGGCAGAAAAGAAGCGCTTGGAAGACCTTTGTTTTATGGTACGACGCAGGATTTTTTAAAACATTTTGGTCTTGCCCATTTAAGTGAACTTCCTCTTGTAGGGGATATGCCAAAAGAAGTTCAACAGATCGACAATGCGTCTGAACTAGAGTTACCGTTTGGTTCCTCTAGTAGCATATCTGAAAATGCAAATGAAGAAACAGCTACTTTTCCGATGGTTGTTGAGAACATAGACAGTACAGAAATTACAGAGTAACATAAGAAAAAGAAAGTATATACAATATGTGTTTTTATCAGAAATATAAGAAACACAAGTTTTGCAATTATTTCACATTCTAGTATCTATTTTTAAATAAATGGATTATAACACCGGGGAAGTTGGTGGAATGGAAAAAAGAACAGAGCAGTTAAATTTAGAATTTATTCTTGTAGGGAGGTAACAATGTCATTATTAACAAAAAGAACTTTTATTACAATTATGCTTTTCTTGTGCGGAGTGCTCAATTACTTGGACAGAACAGCTTTCTCAGTGTCTGGAGTTTACATCGCGAACGAATTCAATTTTGACCCGGGACAACTAGGAATAGTTATGGGTTGTTTTTCATGTGGGTACGTTCTTTTTAATGTTCTTGGCGGTATTTTGACCGATAAGTTCGGACCAAAACACGTTTTGTTAGCTGCAGTAATTGGTTGGTCGCTTTTTAGCGGGGCAGTCACAATAGCAGTAGGATTTATAAGTTTAATTATAATACGTATAGTGTTTGGAATGGCAGAAGGTCCTTTGTCAACAACAACTAATAAGGCTATAGCCTCGTTGTATCCGCCAGACAAAAAAGCATCTGTTATGGGAATTGTCGCAAGTGGAACTCCTTTAGGCGCAGCTATAGCGGGACCTATAGTTGGTTTCATAGCGATTAAATACAATTGGAAATTATCGTTTATTTTCATTATGGTAATAGGCTTGATTTGGTCATTTTTGTGGTGGAAATATTTTGACGACAAAAAATTAACTAAAACTGAAAATGGGGATTCTGTAAAAGCAAAACAAAAAATTATCTCTTCAGCTGAACTTCAGCAAAAACCAAAAATATCATTTTACTTGAAACAAAAAGCTATCGTTGCATCTGCCGTTGCTTTTTTTTCTTATAACTATATAATATTTCTCATTTTAAATTGGTTACCGTATTATTTGATGACGGCGAGAAATTTTTCTTTTAAGGATGCAAGTTTAATTACTGCAGTGCCTTGGACAGTTGGATTTATAGGGCTTGCTATTGGAGGAACAATTTCAGATTTTATTATGAGAAAAATTGGACATCCTCTTATTGCAAGAAAAATAGTAATAGGATTTGGATTGTTGGTCGCTGCCATATCAATTTTTCTAGTAGCATTTGTTGATAGCAGCGCAATGATTATTTGTCTGATATCGATGTCGGCATTTTCTTCGTATCTTACCGGTGGTGTTTATTGGGGAGTAATCAATGATGTTGTAGATACTGACAATATCGGTTCTGTGGGTGGTATTATGCACGGATTTGGAAATTGCGGAGGACTACTCGCGCCTGTGATAACAGGCTTTGTCGTAAAGTTTACGGGTGGTTTTACGAGTAGTTTTGTCTTGGCAGGCATCATTGGATTAACGGGAGCTATTGGGGCGTTTTTATTTATAAACAAAGTCAAAGCTAGCTGTGATAAGACAGAAATCAACAAGTATGCCTAGCTTAAGGCATAGTCGGCTAACCTTATATTGATGCAATATGATTGTAATGTTGAATTTATGTTTTTGGAGGTAACGATGAAGCAATTATTAACGGTGAGATCAAGAGAACTTGTAATGCAAGATGTTGAAAAACCAAAAATCTCGACAGATACTGAAGTTTTAGTAAAAATAAAAGCTGCCGGTATTTGCGGTTCTGACGTGCATATTTACCATGGCACTTCTCCTGTTGCTACATATCCAAGAGTTATGGGACATGAAATTGTTGGAGAGATAGAGGAAATTGGCGAAAAAGTTACAAAAGTTAAAATAGGCGATCATGTCATTGTTGATCAAATAATAAATTGTGGAGAATGCTATCCGTGCAGTATAAATAGACCAAACGTTTGTTTCAATTTAAAAGTGCGCGGTGTGCATGTTGATGGAGGCTACAGAGAGTACGTTACAGCAGATCAAAGCGCAATGCACATTTTGCCCAAAAATCTTCCTTTTTTGGATGCCGTAATGATTGAGCCAATGAGCATAGCTTTTCAAGCTTGTTGTCGAGCGCAGATTACAGCTAACGATACAGTCTTTATTCTTGGCGCAGGCGCGCTTGGCAAAAGTTTAATAAAAGCTGTTTTGCTGACAGGAGCAAATCTTATAGTGTCGGACGTTGTTGAAGAGCGTTTGGAAGAAGCAAAAGTGCTGGGCGTTAAAACCGTTATAAATTCGCTCAAGGAGAATTTGGTAGAAAAACTTAAAAAATATACAAAATATGGTCCGAGTGTTTCTATTGATGCAGCGGGCTTTGTAAATTCGCTACCGTTACTTATTGATATAACTTCCAATGCAGGAAGAGTAATCGCTATGACATTTTTAACTGAACTTTCTCCGTTAGCCCAATTTAAAATCACAGCAAAAGAACTTGATGTGCGCGGTTCGAGACTACAAAATAATAAATTTGAAGAGGTGATAGAGGCATATAAAAACGGGAAAATAATAATAGAAGGGCAATTATCGCATATTTTTGCTTTTGACAAGGCCATAGCCGCTTTTAAAATGATAGACAGCGGTGATAAAACGATAAAAAAAATTGTTTTGTCATTTGAGTAATGAGCGCGTCGTATATATAAAGTTGGTTGACTATATTGTATTAAAAAAGATAACTTTTACAATTTTCTTATCAGGAGGAATATTTGTATGCAAATTACATTTCGGTGGTATGGAGAAAAACTTGATACAATTCCTTTAAGTTTTGTTAAACAAATACCCGGAGTTAAAGGAATAGTATGGGCGCTACATGATGTGCCGGCAGGCGAATATTGGGAAATGGATAGAATTAACCAAGTAAAAGATTATCTTTTCAACGCAGGTTTTAATAATGAAGTGGTTGAAAGCGTTAATGTACACGAAGACATAAAGCTTGGACTTCCGTCTCGTAAAAAATATATAGAAAATTACAAAAATACTCTTAGAAATCTTGGCAAAGCCGGCGTAAAAGTTGTGTGTTATAACTTTATGCCGGTTTTTGATTGGACAAGAACGGACTTATATAAAGCTCTTCCCGATGGCTCAACAGCGCTTTTTTATGAAAAATCAAAAATAGATTCCCTTAACCCTTATGAATTTCTTGATACCATGTCAAAGCAAAAAGGATTGATATCAATGCCCGGTTGGGAAAAGGAAAGATTATCTAAAATAAGAGAACTATTTAAAGCTTATGAAGGTTTTACCATAGATAACCTTTTTGAGAACGCAAAATATTTTTTACAAGAAATTATACCCGTTGCTGAGGAAAGCGGGATAAAAATGGCAATACATCCTGACGATCCGCCGTGGAGTATTTTTGGACTTCCAAGGCTCATAACTTCCAAAGAAAATATGCGAAGATATTTGAATCTTATCGGCAGTTCGTCAAATGGCGTTACTTTGTGTACTGGCTCGCTGGGATCATCTGACAAAAACGATATTATTGATATGATTAAAACATTTAAAGATAAAATATTTTTTGCCCATATCAGAAATGTAAAGCGTTTTGATAACGGTGATTTCATAGAAAGTTCCCATCGCGCTTGCGATGGTTCTTTGGACATTGTGGAAATTGTACGTACATTTCACGATATAGGGTTTAAATATTACATTCGTCCGGATCATGGCAGACATATTTGGAATGAGGAATCTCGTTCAGGACTGCGTCCGGGATATGGTCTTTACGACAGAGCATTAGGAATTATGTATTTACTTGGCATTTGGGATATGCTGGATAAATAAAATCGGCGTTATGAGTTTTATGATGGGAGGGAGCAATGAATGATTTATTAATAGAAATTTCGAAGATAGGGATAGTGCCGGTTGTCGTGCTTGACAATCCTCAACAGGCTTTGCCTCTTGCAAAAGCGCTTTATGCTGGCGGTATAAGATGTGCGGAAATAACATTTAGGAGTATGGCGGCAGAAGAATCAATAAAGATTATTTGTAAAGAAGCTCCTGAAATGCTTATTGGAGCGGGTACAGTTTTAACTGTGGAACAAGTTGATAAAGCAGTCGCAGCGGGAGCTAAATTTATAGTTAGCCCAGGACTAAATCCTAAAATTGTAAGGCATTGTCTTAATAAGAGCATTACAATAATTCCGGGCTGCGCAACCCCAAGCGATGTAGAAATTGCCATGGAGTCTAAACTTGAGGTTGTTAAGTTTTTTCCCGCAGAAGCTGCCGGTGGTATTAATATGATTAAAGCTATGGCGGCGCCGTATGCAAACATAAAATTTATGCCAACGGGTGGGATTGATATAAAAAATTTGAATACGTATCTTTCATTCAACAAAGTAATCGCTTGCGGCGGTAGCTGGATGGTTAATAAAGAATTGATTAAAAATGGCGACTATGAAACTATTACAAAATTAAGTAAAGAAGCTTTATTTGCTATGCTTGGCTTTGAAGTGCAACATATAGGTATTAATATGTTGGATGCTATTTCTGCAAGTGAAACGTCAAAACGGTTTGAAACTTTATTTGGTTTTACAAAGAGAGAATTTTCCGGATCTTTTTTTGCAGGGTCCGGTATAGAGGTTATGAAAAAACAGTTTTTTGGTAAAAATGGACACATCGCTATACGCACAAATAATGTAACGCGCGCAGTGTATCATTTACAGCAAGAGGGTGTTATATTTGATGATAAAACTGCGTCATACGATGAAGATGGGAATTTGCGTATTATATATTTGAGAGAAGAAATAGGAAATTTTGCTGTTCATTTGGTTGGGAAAAAATAATGTGCAATAATGTACGAGGAGGTTGGAAAATGTCGAAGAAAGTAATAACGTTTGGGGAGCTAATGCTTAGACTTGCGCCTGAAGGATATTATCGTTTTGTACAAACCGACAATTATGGCGCCACTTATGGAGGAGGAGAAGCTAACGTTGCCGTTTCTTTAGCAAATTTCGGACTTAAAACAATTTTTGTAAGCAAAATGCCAAAACATGAAATAGGACAGGCGGGGATAAATTCTTTAAAGAAATACGGTGTTGATACTTCTTTTATAATGCGCGGCGGAGAACGTGTTGGCATATATTTTTTGGAAAAAGGCGCAAGTCAACGTCCCTCTAAAGTTATTTATGATAGAACAGCCTCTTCTATGGCTACGGCTTCAAAAGAAGATTTTAATTGGGATAAAATTTTTGAAGATGCGCAATGGTTTCATTTTACAGGTATTACGCCTGCTCTAAGTGATAATATAGCGCAAATATGTATTGAGGCCTGCAAAATTGCCAAAGAAAAAAAAATCACTATTAGTTGCGATTTGAATTATCGGAATAAACTATGGACTAAAGAGAAAGCTGGCAAAATTATGGAGGAACTTTGCAAATATGTAGATATCTGTATAGCAAATGAAGAAGATGCAAGCGATGTTTTTAATATAAAAGCAAAGCATACGGACGTATCTGCTGGCAAAGTCAATTATGATAGTTATAAAGAAGTAGCGCAGGAATTAAAGAAAAGATTTGGTTTCTCAAAAGTGGCAATAACGCTTAGAAGTTCTCTCTCAGCTAACGATAATCGATGGGCGGCTATGCTTTATGATGGTAAGGATTTTTTCTTCAGTAGAGAGTATATGGTACATATTGTTGATCGCGTAGGTGGAGGCGATTCTTTTTGCGCCGGACTGATATATTCTTTGATAAACGAATATCCGGGTCAGGAAACGATAGAATTTGCGGTTGCTGCCAGCTGTTTGAAGCATAGTATTGAGGGCGATTATAATCAAGTTTCAGTTGACGAGGTTAAAAAACTTGCTGGCGGAGATGCCTCCGGTCGAGTGCAGAGATAATAATTTTTGTTTTATTTAGCATACATAGATTGAGCAAAATGCCAATGAGGCAGTGACAAACGCGTGTAAAGATAATATATATTTATTAATTGTCGTCACAATCAGTTATTCCCGCATCTTCCTTTATTTCAGACTTGTGGGGAAAGGTTAGGATTATGGGTTGGGTAAGCGAGGACTTGCCTCTCGCTGTAAAATGCTATTTGTTTGGTCAATGAGTGGCGCTAGAAATATAAATTACATTTGTATCAATATGTAAAAAAGTGAGGTGTTTAATATGGAATGGAATAAAAAAGTGGCTGTCATAACCGGAGCCGGTGGCGTGTTACTTAGCGCTTATGCAAAAGAATTGGCTTCAAAAGGCGTTAGAATAGCTGTTTTAAGTAGAGAACTTAAACATGCGCAAAGCACTGCGGATGAAATTATAACTGCTGGTAATATAGCAAAAGCCTATGGTTGCGATGTTCTTGATAAGAGAAGTCTTATCAAGACAGAAGAGCAGATATATAAAGATTTTGGGCAGTATCATATCCTTATAAATGGCGCAGGTGGCAATATGCCTAATGCTAATACCACAAATGAAACTTTTATTCCCAATGACTTGGATAATCCAAAAGTTCGTTCTTTTTTTAGCCTTGATTCGAATGAGGTAGAAAAAGTTTTCTCTGTGAATTTTCTAGGAACATTTCTCGTTACACAAATTTTTGCAAAACGTATGCTTGACATAAAAGGCGCTGTAATTATAAATTTTTCAAGTATGGCGGCGCAATGTCCAATGACTAAAGTGCTTGGTTATAGCGCGTCGAAAGCTGCGATTGATAATTTCACAAAATGGTTGGCAGTACATTTTGCGGAACATGGGTTACGTGTAAATGCTATCGCGCCCGGATTTTTTCTAACTAATCAAAATAAAACACTTTTAACAAATTCTGATGGTTCTCTTACAGAAAGATCGCACAAAATTATTAATCATACGCCCATGAGACGTTTTGGGCAGGTAGATGATTTATTTGGCACGCTTTCATGGCTTTGCGATGAAGAAGCATCGGGTTTTGTTACTGGCAGTATTATTGCCGTAGATGGAGGATTTCAAGCATATTCAGGCGTTTAAAACAAAACTGGAGGGAAATTATGAAAAATTTTGTTGATAAAGATTTTTTACTTTCAACGAAAACAGTACAAAAGAATTTTTCCATAAATGTGCTAACAAAAAGCCTATCTTAGATTATCATTGTCATATTAGTCCCGAAGAAATTGCGCAAGATGGATAGTTTGAAAATATAGGTCAGTGTTGGTTTGGTGGAGATCATTGTAAATGTTGTCAAATGTACACTAACGGCGTAGAAGAAAAATATATTACCGGCAATGGCGCGGATAGAGAAAAATTTCAAAAGCGGGCGGAAACTTTTGAAAGAGCAATATGAAATCCTCTTTATCATTGGAGTCGCCTTGAGCTTAGAAAATATTTTGGTTACGATGGAATTTAAATGACGAAACCGCGGAAGAAGCATGGACATTATGCAACAAAAAACTACAAGAGAATCTATGTCTGTATGAGGTATGATAAAACAATCCGGTGTTGTGTTAATTTGTACTACAGATGATATTGACCAAATAAAACAGGCAAAATTTACCAAAAAGGATGTAGACAGTACCAGTAGGGTTAGTCAAAAATATAGATGCGATGCGAGGTGGACTGACAAAGTAATAGCTCATTCCTCTTGCTAGGAAGTCCGACGCTACAGCGCGCTATTTTTGAGCTAACGCAATGTACCAATATGAAAGTTAGTTGACTATAATACGGAAACGGAAGATTTATGGCGAAAACAATGTCTGAGGTTGTAAAATTTTGCGGTATTGCAGTTTGTTGCGCTTTTTTTATTTTGATTGTAAACCATTATTGCCAACTTAAAGATTATGCTTTGTCGCTATCGAAAAATCTTGACGTGATAGTGTTTTTTAATAATAATGAAAAAGAAGATGCGACGATAAAATCACAACTTGAAATGTCAAACCTTGTATCCGTGAAAGAATATGTGGATGCATCCGCGGCTTATTTAAAGGCTATTGAAAAAAATCCGTTTTTAAAAAATATTTCTGTACATGATGACGCAAAAGCAATACAAGCATATGCTGTACTCGCGCCGAACTCAACTCCTGATGAAAATTTTCTTTTGGAAATGAGAAGCAGTTTAGGGGCTATTGAGGATGTCGATGAGATAGTTTTTGATTTATCACTATTTAAACAGTATGTTGATATTAAAAATTTAATATTATTTTATCAAAAATTGTTTTTCATTTTTGCAACCGCTATTTGCGTTTTGTTAATTTTTAAATGTATATCCTATGTTATGTCGAAAGAGTCAAGATGTAAAATTCTTTTTAAAAATATTTTTTCATCATTAATGGCCTCAGGATTTGGTTTTCTTGTAGCGTGGATGATTTGTTTATATACTCAGTATTCTTTATGTATCGGTGACAAGACAATTTTATTGGTAGTGTCTTTTACTGCGATGATTGGGATTATTTTAGATAATGTATCCTAATATGAAAAAAATATTTATCTTAATTATCTTAATGATATATTCTTTTATCTCAGCATTTGGACATTATGATGATGCGCAGTCAAAATCAAAACAGCTCTTGAAAGTGAAGAAAACAATAAAGGAAAAAGAACAAGAAAAAGAAAAGTTCATCCTTCAAGAAAGAATTTTTAAGAAAGAGCTTGAAGTTTTAAATAAAAACATAGAGTTAACGGAAAAGAAACTTGAGAAATGTTCTTCAGATATAAAAATCGCGCAGCAAAATCTCGACAAATCTTCAAGAATATACAATGATGCTTTTTCTAAGAGTTCCAATTGGAATAAAATTATACTCGATGAGATAAAACGTTTTAATAAGATGACTTTTTCCGTTTCATATAGTCAAAACCCTTTGGAGTATAAGATAAGACAAAAATCTTTAGAACATAAAAAAAACAACTTTGATCAGGCAAAAAAAACAGCGACAGTTTCCGCAATGGATATAAAAAAATGGGAAAAAGCAAAAAAAGATCTTTTAAATTTACAGGAAAATGAAAATAAGCTTATTGCTTGTCATAGAGATATGTTAAAAGAAAAAAACAAGCTTTTAAATACAACTTCTGGTAGGAGACTTGTCGCGGAGCAAGAAATAAGAGTTTTAAATGATAGCGCAAAAGCTATGCAGTTGTTAATAAATAAAATTAACGCTATAAACAAGAGGGAACAAGCAACAGTAGTCCGACGGCATCAAAAGTTGATAGTTAAAAGAAAAAAATCGCTTCTTTGGCCTGTAGATGGCAAAATAATTGTTAATTTCGGGAAAACCAAGCACCTAGAGCTAAATACTTATGTTATAAGTAACGGAATCAAAATAAAAGCTGCCGATTTTAGCCGGGTAAAAAGTATTGATTCGGGTATAGTTGTTTTTACCGGAGAGTTTCGTTCTTACGGTAAAATTGTTATAATAGATCACAAGAATTCAACTTTTTCTGTTTACGGACTTTTGGATAAGATATTTGTTAAAGAGGATCAACAAGTATTAAAAAATGCTGTCATCGCCCTTCTTGGATCAGGCAAACACAGTGTTTTGTATTTTGAAATAAGACAAAATAATATTCCTGATAACCCTCATTTATGGTTAATATAATGGAGATAATAATGAAATTTAGTAAGAAGTTTATCTGCGTTTTGTTGATGTGTTTAAGTTTTTGCGGAGGCGGACTTGCCTCTGGAGATGAAACGTACGATAAACTGAAAGTTCTTATAGATGTCATGGAAGTTATAAATACAAACTATGTTTCTGAAACAAAACCTAAAGATTTAGTTTTGGGCGCTATCAAAGGTGTTGTATCTGCTTTGGATCCGTTTTCTCAGTATCTGGAAAACAAAATATATAAAGAAATGGAAAATGAAACAGAGGTATCTCATGATGGTAGCGTAGGGCTTCACATCACTGTTAAAAATGATTTTCTAACGGTTGTGTCTCCTATATCTGATACTCCGGCGTACAAAGCTGGAATCCTTCCTGGTGACAAAATCGTAAAAATTAACAATAAGTCTGTCATAACTATGTCAAGTGGTGAAGCTATTGGTTTGATGAATGATAAAACTAGGAAAAAAGTTGAAATCACAGTTTCAAGAGATGGCGCTACGAATGAGATAGAATTTAATCTTAAAAGGAAAAAGATAAAAATTGAGACCGTAAAAACTATTATGATTGAAGATGGTATAGTTTATATAAGGCTTACTGAATTTAATCTACAAAGTGTTGCTGATATTAAAAAAGCGCTGGCAAATTATCAACAGCAGGGAATGAAAGCTCTAATTTTGGATTTAAGAAATAATCCGGGGGGCTCGTTGGACTCCGCTATAGATATAATCAGCATGTTTATTCATGATAAAAAACTTGTTCTTTCTACAAAGGGAAGAATAGAGGAAGTTAAGAGAGAATATATTACAGCAGGGAACGGTGTATTTTCCGAGTTACCGCTTGTTGTACTTGTGAACAGAGGGACCGCTTCAGCCTCGGAAATATTCTCCGGGTCAATGCAGTATTATAAAAGAGCCTTAATTATAGGAAATAATACATTTGGGAAGGGTAGCGTTCAGGCTGTTCTATCTTTGCCTGATGGTACAGCTTTGAAACTGACAGTTGCGAAATATTATCTCCCTTCGGGATGTCCTATAGATTATTCAAATGAGAAAAATGTGAAAAATGGCATAACGCCTGATATAGAGATTAAAGTTACGATGGAAGAAGAAATTAAACTTTATGCGCAAGGAGATGTGATTTTTGCAAGAGGCAAGAGCTTTAATGCAAGTAAAGTTGAAGATAATGTTTTAAATAAAGCTATAGAAATTATAAAAGAAAATAAAATTGTTGAGAATATAGCATCTTCAACAGCTTTGACTAATAAATAGTCAGGAGAGATGTTGTGGCAGGCAAAAAAGAAAAGAAAGAAAGTATATGGATTAAAATATATATAATAGCGTTATTCTTGTGCGGTATGGGGATATGGTTTGTAATCCAGCCCGTTAGTAAACAAAAAATATCGATAGATATTGCTCTTGATAAACGAATTGTTGACGTTTTAGTTGCCAATGGCGTGGGACAAAAAGATGTTATAACTCAGTACACAAGAGAAAGAAATACAAGATCCGCACAGTGGAACGAGTTTTATAAAACAATAAAGCTTAAGTCCGACAAAACGGCGCAGTCTTTTGAAACGAATTTCAGAAGCGTCGCTAGAGTCATGAAAGTAGGTTTAAGCAAACTTGACAATGTTGACGGTTCTGTAACATATAAATTTTATTCGCCAAACAGAAGTTATTCCAATGTAACTCTTGTGTCTGAAAGATCTGTAAAAAGTTGGTATTAAATATGGATATACTTGCATTAGAATCTTCTTGCGATGAAACATCCGCTTCGGTAGTTTCAAATGGGTCAAAAGTAAAATCTGTTGTAATATCGTCGCAAATAGAAATACATGCTAAGTTCTTTGGCGTTGTTCCGGAGCTTGCAAGTCGCGCTCACATAGAAAATATCAATCCTGTAATATATCAGGCTTTAGATAAAGCAAATATAAAATTTGAAGATTTTTCTAAAAAAATAGACGTTGTTGCTTTTACCGCTGGTCCCGGACTTGCCGGGTCTCTTCTCGTTGGGACAATAGCTGCAAAATCAATTGCAAGCGTTTATAAAAAACCTTTAATTCCCGTAAATCACCTAGAAGGTCATCTGTACTCTTTTCTTGTTGAAAATAGAGTTACAAAACCGCCATTTTTAGGCTTAATAATATCTGGTGGGCATACGGAGCTGATAATAGTTGAAGATTTCGGAAAATATAAGATACTTGGCGGGACAAGAGACGATGCGGCGGGCGAAGCTTTTGATAAAGTCGCCAAAATGTTGGGTCTTTCTTATCCGGGCGGTCCCATAATAGATAAAAAAGCCGAAAAGGGAAATCCTGATGCAATAAAATTTACAAGACCATATTTAAAAGGAACTTGGGATTTTTCTTTCTCGGGCATTAAAACTGCTGTTTTAAATTATCTGAAAGCAAATCCTGTTAAAGATGAAAATCATTTAAACGATGTATGCGCTTCTTTCAGACAGACTGTAATTGAAACTCTTTGCTTTAAGGCTTTTGAGGCGGCAAAGGAATTTAATTTAAAACAAATTGTGCTCGGTGGCGGCGTAAGCGCGAATTCTTTGATAAGAAAAATGTTTATTGAAACAGGTCGTAAAAATAAGATAAAAATTTTTATTCCGTCACCGCTTTATTGTACGGATAATGCCGCGATGATTGGTTGTGCGGCGTATCTTAAGCAAAAGAAATGCGGATTAACTTATAATCCGTCTCAATTAAAACCTAATCCGTCGTTAGTATTAGAAAAATGGTGAACTTTATATATAGTCGACTACAGTAACAACAAAATGAAAAAATTAAAAATCGGAAATATAGAACTTGATAACAATATTATTCTTGCTCCGATGGCTGGGATAACTGATTTGCCTTTGCGTGTTCTTGCAAAGAACGGCGGAGCAGGGCTTGTATATACGGAGATGGTTTCGGCAAAAGCTCTTGTTTATCGCGATGAAAAAACAAAAAAACTTTTAAAAATGTCAGACAAAGAAAAACCTACTGCAGCTCAGATTTTCGGCGGAGATGTTTACAGTATGTCTGAAGCGGCAAAAATTGTCAGAGATATGGGCGCAGATATTGTTGACGTTAACTTGGGTTGTCCCGCGAGAAAAATAACAAAAATTGGGGCAGGGGCAAAACTTCTTGCAAATGAAAAACTCGTATCAGAAATTTTAGAAGCGATTGTAAAGAGTGTTGATATTCCGGTTACAATTAAAATACGTATAGGACTTTTGCCGGGACAAAATGTTGCCACTAAAATTATTAGAATAGCTCAAAATTGTGGAGTACAGATGGTTGCCATACACGTAAGACCTGCTTCTCAAGGGCATTGCGGCGAGCCTGATTTACAATCGTTTGCCGCCGCTTGTTCCGATGCTAAAATACCAATTGTCGCAAATGGCGGTATTACAAATGAAGAAACGGCTGCAAGATTTTTACAAATACCAAATTGCGAAGGACTTATGATAGGCAGAGCTGCAATAGGTAATTATTCAATATTTAAAAGATTGGAACATTTTATTAATAACGGCAGTATATTATCGTTGGCGTCAAAAAAAAAGAAAATAGAATGGTTCAAACAACACGCAAAATACTCTGTGGAATGTTATGGGGAAAAGAATGGGCTTGTGGCAATGAGAAAAGTTGCTCATTATTATGTAAAAGATTTGCCAAATGCCGCAAAAATACGAAGTATGATTAATACAATGACTGCTTTGGCTGATTTTAACGAATTGATAAAATTTATGGTCAACTAACTTTATATTAGTTAGGATGGGGGAAACGATAATTAAAAATCTTTTATTGGGCGTTCTATTATTTGTTTTTGTTGCGCCTGTTCTTGCAAATGACAAAAAAGACAACGTTTCGCTTGCGCTAGAAATTGCTAGTTATCATTATATAGAACCCACTCATATGAGGCTCGACGGTATAAAATATGGCGTAAATGCGGAATTATTTTCGCGTAATTCCCTATCTGAATTAAGTAATAGACTTTTCTGCGCTTTGCAAGCTCGTTTTATGATAGGGACAGTTGATTATGTCGGTTCGTTGATGGAAACAAAAACACCATACAAAGCGTATGACATAATTGACTGGTACGTCGAGTCGAGGTGTTTATTGGGTTATGCATATGATACATACGGTGTTTTTGAAATTTTGCCTTATACAGGTATTGGTTGTAGATATTTGTTTAACGAGCTTAGTAAAGATTTCTATGGGTATGGGTACGATAGGGAGAATATGTATATTTATTTGCCACTAGGTATCGATTTTAAATTTAAATGTAAAAAAGAATTTAATATTGTTCTAAATGCCGAGTATGATCTTTTTTGCTTTGGGATTCATGAAAGTTACCTTACTACGCCGTCCGCAAAACTTTATCAAAATTGCGGATATGGTTTTAGATTTTCAGGAAAGATTTCTAAAAAGTATAGGAATATCATATTGTCGGCAGGACCGTTTGTAAGATATTGGAGTATAGAAGAATCTTCAAATAAGGTTACGGTGGAGAGGTTTTCTAAGGAAGGTGAATTGTTGACGCGTACAAATTATTTTGAGCCAAAAAATAGTACTATTGAATTTGGGGTTCACTTTGGCGTACAGTTTTAGTTAGTATTGTTTTTGTGGTTTGTAGTTGTAGTTTTGCCCATTATAGCACGAGGTTATGAGTGGAGCATTTTTTAGAATCAGCAATTTTAGTTGTTTAAAGCGAAATTCTCTATAAATCTTATAAGATTTCTCGCAAGTTCTAAAATTGCCTAAAAACACGAAGCAAATGAAGCTCAGTGGCAAGAATTTTGGTACTTTTGTTTTGTCTGACAAAAGTACGAAAATGTTGACGTAAAATCTATAATGTTATAAAATGCTCCTTGTGGAAATATAGCCAACCAGCCTTATATTGATGCGATTGCGTTACTTAAATTTACCGAAAAGGACGTAGGTAGGGTTAGCTCAAAAATAGCGCGTTGCGTCGTTGGACTTCCTAGCAAGAGGAATGAGCTGTTGCTTTGTTAGTCCACCTAAGCATTGCATCTGTTTTTGAGCTAACGCAATGCGCCAATATAAAGTTAGTTGACTGTGTGTATTGAAAAAAAGAGAGGAGGAGGAGAAATGAAAAAGGTTTTGTTGTTGTCGTTGGTTAGCATGTTTGTTTTTGCAGTAGGTTGTAAGAAACAGGATATAAAACATACAGCAACAGAAGGTGACATAGAGGCAATTGCTCTTGCTGATGAGCCGTCTATAAGAGGTGGCGTTGAAGAAGATAATCATCTCCAAACGATATATTTTGCTTTTGATAAAAGCGATTTAACAAATGATTCAACTAACACGTTAAAAGAAAATGCGAGTTATTTAATCAGCAATCCTAACCTCAAAGTTGCGCTTGAAGGACATACCGATAACAGAGGAACCACAGAATATAATTTAGCATTAGGTCAGCGTAGAGCGTTAAAAGTTAAAGAGTATTATGCGCAACTTGGGGTAGAGCCTAATAGAATTGCGACAATTTCATATGGCAAAGAAAAACCTGTTGATCCAAACGACAACGAGGTGGCATGGGCAAAAAACAGAAGAGCAGAAACAAAAAACATTAGGGAGACAGAAACAAAATAGATGAAACAATACGATTTTCTTTTGATATGTCTTGCTATGATGACATGTAGCATTGGGTGTATTCCTTTGTCTTCCGATTCGCGTGGGGTTAATGAATTGAAGGAAGAACTTGCGCAGTTACAGATAGAGTATAGAGAGCTTAAACAAAATCAAGCTGATTTGTATGCAAAAGTTGATTCTTCTGTAACTACAATAGATGCGCTAAATGCTGCAGTGCAGGATTCGCAAAATAAACTTTTATTGTTGAATCAGAGTCTTCAAGACTCAACAATGATCCCGGATAAAAAATCGATAAATGATTATGATTCTGTATTACCATCGTCTGTTTATCAGAGCGCTTATGGCGATTATTCTATGGGTAAATTTGAACTTGCGTATTCAGGATTTCAGTCTTTTGTAGAGAAGTATCCAAATGCCGAACTTGCCCCGCAGGCGCAGTTTTATATGGGAGAATGTTTTTATTCTCGTGAGATGTTGGATCAGGCTGTGATAGAGTATAAAAAAGTGGAATCGGACTACAAAAAATCAAACTTTGTACCTTCTGCAAGATTAAAGATAGCTTTATGTTATAGCCGTCTTGGCAAGCAAAACGAATCTTTAGATGTTTTTTCGTCAATAGTAAACGATTATTCTCAAAGTCCGGAAGCGTTAACGGCAAAAGAAAAAATTAAAAAATACAATAATGCTAAAACTAAAACGAGATAATTTTTTTACTTGCGTAATAATTTCAATATGGATTCACTTGGGAGTTCTGTATGCGATGACTCACAGTAAAGGAAAGACTGTCTATTTGTCATCGCCCATAGATGTTGCTTTTTATTCCGCATCGCAAAATACGACGGGTCAATCTATAGCTTCAACTGTAGAAGAAAAAAATGAGACTTTTGATGTTACCGAGCAAGAGCATATAAAAGAGGAAGCAAAAACAGCAAAAGAAGTTAAGACAAAAGAAGACGCTGTTGTAAAGAAAAAAGAAAAGTCCAAAAAAATTGATAAAGAAAAGTCAAATATTCAACCCAAGAAAAATATCAAAAAAGCAGATAAAAAAACCGTCAAGCAACTTAAAACAAAAAAATCTGAAGGAATATCAAAAATTTCAGGTAATAACAGTAATATTGAAACTTTCCAATCTTCTGAATCAAAAGCGGGATCTGTTAGTGTGGGTTCGCAATCCGTCGGTTTATCTTTTGGTACGCAGAATTTTAAATTTTCTTACTATGGCGGTCAAATAGTAAGAAAAATTGGTAGCCAATGGAGATGGGCTGAAAGTTATGGCAGCCTTAGAGTTGTTGTATATTTTAAAATTAGCAGAGATGGTTCGGTATCTGATATTTTAGTTAAAGAATCTTCCGTAAGCGTGGAGTACGACAGGAATGCTTTGGATACTATACGAAGGGCGGCGCCTTTCCCTGTGTTGCCTGAAGATTATAGCGATGAATCTTTAGGCGTATTTCTTGAATTCAAGTGTAGGAATTAATATGATGATGAAAAAGTTTATTTTTGTTGTTTTTTCGGTAATTTTATTTGGTTCTATATGTTGTGCTCAAAACGATATTTATTTATCTCTCTCGGTCACAGGGAAGAGATCTGCTATTGGTGTGGAAGATTTTATCACCATAGATAAAAATCCAAATACTGCCAAATTTGCAAAAATGTTAAAAGAAATAATAGAAAATGATTTAGTTCTTTCAAGATATTTCAATGTAATTAAAGGAACAGCTGACGATATTGTTCCGGAACTTAAAGAAAGATTGTTTTTGTGGAAACAGAAAGGAGCCTCTGTTGTTCTTACAGCTTTTACATCAAGTGAAGGCGATGATATTGTTTTTGAAATAAAAATGCTCGATGTCGTTACAGGGGAAACGATATGGAAACAGAAATATCAAAACAGCTCTAAAAATTATAGATATATGGCTCACGAAGTAAGCGATGAAATTGTTAAAAGATTTACAGGGGAAATGGGTATAGCGCGCTCAAAAATAGTTTTTGTAAATGATGGTACAAGATTTAAAGAATTATATTTAGTTGATTATGATGGGTATAATCTTCGTAGATTGACAAGAGACAATAAAATCAATATTTTGCCAAAATGGTCTCCAGACGGCGAGCAGATAATTTATACAAGCTACTTGTACAATAATCCGGATTTGTTTTCGTTAAATATTATAAAAAATAAAAGAAGCGTTATCTCGAAATATCAAGGATTGAATGCCGCCGGATCGTTTTCTCCTGACGGTAAGAGAATACTTCTTACTTTATCGAGAGGCAAATTTCCAAACTTGTATTTAATTAGCGTTTCGGGAGAGATTCTTCAGAGGATGACAGATGGCGCAAATATTGACACAAGTTCCGCTTTTGCGCCGAATGATCAAGAAATTGTGTTTATCTCTGACAGACCGGGATATCCGCAACTTTACATAATGAATGTTGCCGGTGGGAACGTAAGAAGACTTGCAACAAGCGGTTTTTGCGATTCTCCGGCTTGGTCTCCAAGAGGTGATAAGATTGTTTTTACGATGAGGCAGTCAAGAATGAATTATGATTTATATGTGTATGATATCCCTACTGCAAAGATAACAAAACTTACAAACAATCAAAGAAATAATGAAAATCCTACATGGTCACCCGATGGAAGATTCGTTGTATTTTATTCGAATAGATCGGGTAAGGGTGAAATATACATAACAGCTATTGATGGATCGGGTACAAGAAAACTCGTCGAAATGCCTGGCGCGTCTTATACTCCGTCGTGGTCCCCGGTTTTAACAAAATAGAGTCATTGTGTTGATGGTCATATTTTAGAAGGAAGATAATAGAAATGTTTGATGGGAAAAATTTTATAGAGATACTGAATATGGGAGGGTGGGCGTTATACGTACTTTTTGCGGCTTCGGTATTATCAATAGCGGTTATTTGTTTAAAGTCAGTAGAGTTTTGGAGGAAGTCAAGAGTGAAAAGGAAAGATTTTATAAGAGAGTTAATAAAGAAAATAAGAGAAGAGAAGATAGATAAGGCGATAGATTATTGTGAAGAGGTAAATTCGCCGATGGGACCTGTAGTGGCGACGGTAGCAACAAAATTTGCGCTTGCGCTAGAAAGCAAGATTTCTACTAAATGATAAAACTGGAGAGAGTGAAAATAAAACATTTGAGTTCGGTGAATTTATTATTGGGTTTCCTAATCTTGATAGCTGGATCAAGTATCGTCTCCCATTCTCCGGTGTCTCTTTACGATTTAATAACAGGACTACAAGTTTCCGACTTTTCAATAACGTGGCCTAGAATAAGATTTTTCATAGAGCCTCTTTATTCTTTTGCATTTTATGCGCTGACTATAGATAAAAGTTTTTATAAACCTGTCCTAATTTCATGGACTATATGGGTTTTAAGCGCTACGCTGATATGTTGTTTGCTAAATAAAAGAAGTGTCAGACAAACTATAAACAATTTGTTTTATTTGCTTATGATTCTTTTTACGATATTTTTTGCGGTAGCTTTAGTTCCCATTCCTGGACCAAAACTCGAAAAGCCTGAAGGATACATTACAATAGATACGCATTCTCACACGTTGAGATCTCATGACAATGTCGCGTCGGCGTATATAAGTTTAAAAGCTCATCTGTGGCAAGGTTTTGACGTTTTTTTTAACACAGAACACGGACATACAAAAGGATTTGCCGCGTTTCCGGAAAATATAAAATATAAAACAGTTTATCCGGGAATGCAGATACAAACAACTGACAGAGTGTCTGTTGTTCTTTTGTCGCCGAAAGAATTTGATGGTAAAGATTATGAAGACATGACTTTGGCTGATATTATAAAAAAAGCTCATGAAAACAAAATGTTTGTGATTATGCCTCATTGGTGGAAGTGGCGCAGGCACACTTTTGCAAATCTTAGGGATTTTGGTATAGACGGTTTTGAGATATATAATTGTGGATATAGAAATTTTGATAAAGTAGAACAGAAAGCTATGATAAACTTTGCAAAAGAAAATAATATAGCAATGTTTGGCGTTACAGATTGGCATGGCTGGGGATATATGTCTGATGTGTGGACTGTGGTTAAAGGCAGGATTTCTGAAAACATAGAAGAGCAAATTGCAAAAAAATCTAATACTAAAGTAATTCTATATCGCCAAGAGCAGTCTAGGTCAATTATGAGATTTATTTTCGAACCGTTTTCTGCTTTTTATTATTATGTAAAAAATGCAAACTTTAAATATCTTATATCGTTTATGCTTTGGATTATACTTGTTTTCTTGATTTTAAAGAGTAGTTTTTTTAAATACGTAAAAAAATATTTACCCGTTGTTATGTCGGCAATTTTTGCAGCAAGCGCAGTTTATTTTTACGCAATTGTAAGAACTGTTTTGGATACAAATACAATAGTTATGAAATCAATTGTGCCTTCTTTGATAGGGTTTTGTTTGTTATGGCTTATTTTGTGGAGGAGTAATGACAAGAGCAGCTTGTAAAAGGAATATTTTTATTGTGCTTGCCTTGTTTATCCTAGTACAATTTGGTTTTTGTGAAGATATAAACAAAAAAAATGGCATAGATTTGTATAGAGTCACTAAAGACGGTAAAGCGTATTATATAAAAGTTCCTCTCAGTCTTACCGATAAGGAAAAAAAAGAGCTTATTGAAAAACAAATAAAAGCCGAACAAATAAAAGCCGATAGTAATCCATACTTAGGATTTGTGGCTAATTTTGCAGATGGTTTGGGGTTTGGAGCGGCAAGCACTTTAAAGGGCGTTGGGAAAGTTGCCACTAACGCAGTAAAGAACTTATTAAATCCTTCAAATCCTGAAAATCTGAACGCAAAACAGGCATTTTACATGGGGCGGGATAAGGCAGGGAATCTTATACGCTCTTATGAAGAAGCGCATTCAGGGTTAGCGTTTGGCGCTCAAGTGTTAGGTAGTTTGCCATACTTGCTTATTCCATGCGGCGTTGCAACAAAGGGGGCGCTAGTTGCAAAAGGTGGCGCACTGTTATCAAAAAGCGGGACGCTAACAAAGTTAAGAACCGTTGCTAACGCAATTTCAAAAAACCAGCTAGCAAAGACAGCCGCAAGTGGCGGGATATGGGGGGGATTGTACGGCGCTGGCAGAGGGCTTAGCGAAACAGATACTGTCGCTTTGCTGAGCAGTACAGTTGTTAAAAATATGTCACGAAAAGCGATAACCGACGGCTTGAAAGGCGCTATTGCAGCTCCTATATTTGGCAGGATAGCAAAAGGCGTAGGAAGAGTATTTAGCAAAAGTGCTAGAGCGAAAAAGTTTGTAGAAGATGTCGGCGAAGCTAAAGTCGCGGAAGCGTTAAAAAGAGATGTACCGTTACTTGATATAGCCGACAGACGAGTTTTGTCTACCGCGCAACAGGCTAGACTAAGAAATGTAAACGCTAGACAAATAATAGAAGATTATGCGACTGATAGATTTGCTAAACAAAGAGAGAACTTAACAGACATTGTTGACAAAACTTTCGGGAAAGCTAACACGGCGCGGAAAATCGGCGAAATAGAAGCAACAAGCAAAAAGATATATGAGCCGCTTTACGAAGAGGCAAACAAGGTAGGCTCAATAAGCACAAAAAGACAGCTAAGCGAAAGTCAGCTTAAAAGAATGTCTGAGCTAGATAATAAAATAAGAGATTCCGAAGGAATATTAGAAGCTACACAATTTACACCACTTACAAAAAATGAGAATTTACATAATATAGCAAAAGAGTTGTCCGAATTAAAAGTTGAAAGGGCAGTGCTCGGCAATACGGACATTTTAGCGGACCCTAGAATAAAAACGGCGTTAAAAGAATGGCGCAAACTTTATCCTGAGTACGATTATTTACCTGACAACAACGTGCGTGTTCTTCAGGGCGCAAAACAAATGTTGAACGCAACAATTGAAAAAAATGCGGATTCTAAATCGCTATCAAGAATGTACATGCAGTCAAAAGCGCCGCTCGAAGAGGTGTTAAATACACAAGTTCCAGCGTACGCGCAAGCAGACAAAGAGTTTTCAAAGATGAAACAGTTGATAAAAAAAGCCGAAGAGGGCAATCGACTTAGCAGAATGGATTCAACGGAACTTGAAAGAATATCAAAGGAGCTCACTCCCGAAAACAGGTCAGCGTTTCAGGCTGGACTCAGAGAGAACCTTACAAATCAAATAGATAGGAAAGATTTGCATGATAATACAAATTTAGCGTCAAAAGTTTTTAATAACGACATACTTAAAAAACTTAGAACGTTCGGATATGATGTAACAGATAAAGTTAAAGATGAAATTAACGCTGGCAGGAATTTGAGCGAGTTGCTTGGTGGTAGCGATCCCATGCAAAAAAGTTTTGACGCTAAAGCTAGTGATATATTCTCACCAGGTCGGCTTGCAAAAAAAGCATTAAATTTTTTCGGCGCAGAGGCGAGCAGAAATCTTAACAGTAATAAATATGTACCTGCCGCAGAGGCGCTAACAAATACGGACTCTTTACGTAAAATAGCGGACATGTATTATAAAACAGATATGAATGACAGAGTCATCGACGGTATAAGAAGATTGGCGGCTATAAATTATCCGTTGTCGCTAGAAGACAAATATAGATAAACGATAGGGAGAAATAAACAATGGGTTTTGATGCTAATGGTACTTTTAATAGGCTTCATAATTGGACGCGAGACGCGGCAGGTAACGAGAAAGCTATAAGAGCGATTAGAGTTGACGAAGATACAACCGATATAGCTAACGGGCTCAGCCAATGGGTGCTTAGAGACGGGCGCGGAAAAATTTCGGCAGACTTTGATTTTAACGATAAAAAAGATATAGGTATTTCAGAAGGGCAAAGTAAAACAGATGTCGTAAATAAAAGGCAGTTATTAAGATGGTGGAAGATATTATTATCAAATGCGCTAAATATTTCTCATTCTCAAAGATAAATATAGTTAACTATGAGGGGTAAAAATTATATGATAAAAAAGCTGTTGCAGTTCATATTTATTGATGATGTTTTAAAAGGAGATATTGCTTTTTTAGAGAAGATTGATTTGTTTCGCGGACTATCGAAAAGATCTTTAGCAAAAGTAGCGTTAATTGTTTTTAAGAAGACATATTTCGACGGAGAGAAAATTTACGAAGCCAATCAAGAAGCAAATGTCGTTTATATAGTCAAAAATGGACAAATTAAACTTACGGGTAAAAATTTAAGCAAAGTTGTTGAATCAGAAGATTTTTTCGGAGAAAGATCTCTTGTTGAAAATAATAAACATGATTGTAGTTCAATTGCTTTAAAAGAAAGTGAACTTTATCTTATTTATCGCGCCAAATTTTACGATATGGCTGAATCCGATAATAAAGCAGGGTTCACAATCATGAGAAATCTTGCATCTATACTTGCGGCAAAATTTGACAGTCCGGAGTTACAGGAAAAATAATGACAGAATCGTCAAAAAATAAGGTTTTTGTTATTGTAATAATGATTTTTCTCACAGTTTGTTTGTTGCTGTATTCTGCAAGAGAAATACTGGCGCCTTTTCTAGTGGCTGCGTTTATTACATATCTTATATCTCCGCTGGTTGTTAAAATACAATCCTACGGATATAGAAGATGGGTGGGTGTTACGATAATAGCTGCTGTTTTAGTGGCGTGCGCTGTTGTGATTCTTATAATTTTTATACCGCTTTTAATTAGTGAAATTGAGAAATTTAAGATAAGTTATTTCGATTATTACAAGTCTTTTTCAAATTATGCAGATGCTGTTAGAAATAAAATTGAAACAACAGCGCCTATTATTAAACGTTATGATGTTTCAGATATAGTTATTGTAAAAATTCGTGATTTTATGCTTCTGAAAGCGCAACAGATACCTGCTTATCTTATGAATATTTTTTCTATTTTTTCAATTATAATTCTAATTCCTATGCTTGTTTTTTTTATGCTTCTTGGTGGGAATAAAGGAATAAATGCCACTGTTGCTTTTTTTCCTTCTCATTACATTGAAACAATACTGTCTATTATGTACGAAATGGATAGCGTATTGGGTAGGTTTATTCGCGGTCAGCTTATAGAAGCTTCTTTTGTGGGTGTTGTGTCTGCAATATTTTTTAGCGCGCTTGGAATCAATTTTGCGCTAATCATCGGTATTATTGCAGGAATTGCAAATATGATTCCTTATTTTGGACATTATGTAGGATTGGTGATTGCCCTCATAGTAGGAGTAATACAATTTCAAACTTTTGCCACAGCTTTTAAAATAATTGTGGCTTATGCTACAATACGGTTTTTGGATAATAATTTTGTACAACCTTTAGCGATAGGTCATAATGTAAACTTAGGGTCTGTTGCTATGATTTTCGCAATGCTTGCCGGCGGGCAGATTTTTGGGTTTTTAGGCGTAATTTTTGCGGTACCTGTGATGGCAATATTAAAAACTATTTTTATAATGCTTGTACAAAAATACAAAAAAGCAACTGCGTAAGCTACGCTTGTTGTTTGCTAGAGAGGATTCTATGGCTAAAAGAGTCGGCATTATTACTTCAGGCGGGGATGCTCCGGGCATGAATGCTGCTGTTAGAGCTGTTACAAGGCATGGGATTTTTTTGGGGTATCAAATTATTGGTATTAACAGAGGTTTTAAAGGATTTCTTAACGGCGAATTTATAAATCTTACTTCGCGTTCGGTAAGCGGTATAATAAATGTTGGCGGCACTATTTTGCATACAGGAAGATGTCCTGAAACAAAAACCAGAACAGGAATGAGTAAAGCCGTTAAAGCAATAAATGAACTTGATTTAGGCGGTTTAATTATAATAGGTGGCGATGGTTCTTTGGCTGCGGGTTATGCGTTGTCTAAACAAGGCGTAAAAGTTATAAATATTGCTGCGTCTATAGACAATGATATATACGGCACAGATGAAACTATAGGGTATGATACGGCTTTAAATACTGCCGTAGAGGCAATAGACAAAATAAGAGATACAGCGACAAGTCACGACAGAATTTTTATCGTCGAAATTATGGGCAGAAAACATGGTTTTTTAACTGCCGATGTGGGGCTTGCGGCAGGTTGCGAATTTATAGTAGTTCCTGAAATGAAAGTTGATATTAATAGGCTCGCAGCAGAACTCAAAAAAGGAAAAGAAAGGGGGAAAACATCTGAGATTATAGCTTTTGCTGAAGGTTGTGGTTCTTCTGCAGAGTTTGGAAAGAAAATAGAAAAATTGACAGATCTTGAGGTTAGAGTCAGCACACTCGGCTATATACAACGAGGCGGACGACCAACAGCAAGGACAAGAATTCTTGCTTCAAGATTTGGACATTATGCTATGGATTTGTTTCATAATGGAAAAGCTAATGTTTTAGTTGGGATAACTGATGGCGCTCTTTCAGCAATGCCTATTCATCAGGCAATAAAGCATGAAAAGAAATTTGATGGTCAGACGTTTGAGGTATTGAGAACCTTGTCAGTTTAATTGATTATAATGTAAAATACTCGTACAACAATATAGTCGATCGTGATAAAGGGAAGAAGATGAACGAAATATTAGAGAAAATTAAGATCGGAACAAATGAAATTATTCCTGTTGCAGAACTAGAAAAGAAACTCGCTTCGAGAAAAAAATTAAAAATAAAACTTGGCGTTGATCCTACCACTCCTGATTTACATTTGGGGCATACTGTTGTTATCAACAAATTAAAAACTTTTCAAGATTTAGGGCATAAAGTAGTGTTTGTGATTGGTGATTTTACCGCAAGAATTGGCGATCCTTCAGGCAGATCTGAAACTCGCCCTATCATGACTGTTGAGCAGATAAAACAAAACACACAAACATACATAGGTCAGGTGTTTAAAATTCTTGACAGGGAAAAAACAGAAATTGTTTACAATAGCAAGTGGCTTGAGGAACTTGGCATAAATGGATTGTTAAGTCTTGCGTCGAAGAGCACTGTGGCGCAAATGCTTATAAGGGACGATTTTGAAAAAAGATATAAAGAAGATAGACCTATAAGTATTGTTGAATTTCTTTACCCTTTATTACAGGCTTATGATTCCGTAGCTTTAAATGCGGATGTAGAGCTTGGTGGTAACGATCAGAGATTCAATCTTTTACTTGGCAGGGAAATACAAAGAGATTATGGAATTAAAGATGCTCAAATTGTAATTACCATGCCTCTTTTGGAAGGTACGGATGGCGTTAAGAAGATGTCAAAATCTTATAACAATTATATAGCTTTAAACGATTTGCCAAAGGATATGTTTGGTAAGATTATGTCAGTTTCAGATACTCTCATGTACAAATATTATGAACTTCTTATGCAGGCAGATTTAAATGTTGTTAAGAATATGCATCCCAAAGAAGCAAAGTTGGCGCTTGCTCAAGAGATTGTAGAAAGATATCACGGGAAAGAAGGAGCTTTAAAAGCAAGAGAAGAATTTAATAAAATTTTTGCAAAAAAAGATATTCCTGAGGATATAGAATATTACGTAATGAAGAAAGAAGAGATGAAATTATCTGATATTCTTGTTGAAAGCGCGATGGTATCAAGCAAAAATGAGGCAAGGCGTTTCATAGAGCAAGGCGGTGTAAAGATAGATTCTCAAAAAACAGAGGAGGATTTTGTAGTTAAATTTGAAAAAGAATTTGTTTTGCAGATAGGGAAAAGAAAATTTAGAAGAGTAGTTTTCAGGAGATAAAAAATGAACTTAAAAAAAGTTGCAGTATATTTTATTACAGGACTTATGTCAGTTTGCCTTATCGCATGTTCAGGTCCTCAGGTTTCAAGGGTTGACTCCAATGAAGAAATTGATTTAAGCGGGTATTGGAATGATACAGATTCGCGACAGGTTGCCGAAGATATGATTATAGATTCTTTTGCAAATCAATGGATAACGAATTATACGAAATCGAACGGTAGAAAGCCCAGAGTTATTGTGGGATTAGTTCTAAATAAAACCGAAGAACATATAAGCACCGAAACTTTTGTTAAAGATCTTGCAAGAAGTTACATAAATTCAGGCAAAGTAACGTTTGTAGCTTCAAAAGACCAGCGCGCTGAAATAAGAGCGGAAAGAAGCGATCAAGCAGGAAATTCAAAAACCGGTTCCGCTAAAAGCCATGGTTCCGAGACTGCGGCTGATTTTATGTTAAAAGGTCAGATTAATTCGATTGTTGACGCTAATAAAAAAGCCCAGCTTAAATATTATCAAGTTGAACTTGAATTAATAAACTTGGAAACAAACGAAACTGTTTGGATTGGACAGAAAAAAATAAAAAAAGTAATCTCAAGAAAATTGTATAAAGCGTAAATGTGCAGGATTACATCTATAAAAAAAGCGCTCATCCTTGTCATATCGATGCTTTTTGTAGCGATTACGATGACGTTTGTAGGGTGCGCCGCTAATTTAACAAAATACTATAAGAGTTTAAGAGTTAAAATGGACTCTAGTGATTATTCCGACGCGGCGGAGTTTGTTGAAAAATCAAAAAACAAATATGGATCTAAAAATGTTCTTATGTATTATTTAGATTCCGGTATAGTAACTCATTTTGCAAACGATTATCTAACAAGCTCAAAAAGATTTGAACAGGCAAAAGCAAAGTTTGAAGAGTACTATCAAAAGAGTATAAGCGCCGGCGTGGCATCTATGTTTTATAACGATAGCGCAATGCCCTATTATGGCGAAGATTTTGAGAGAGCGCACGTGTCTATCTTTGAGGCGTTGGGTTATATATTGTTGGGTCGCGATGATGATGCGGTTGTCGAAGCTCGTCAAATTGATACACGTTTTAAAAGCTTTGCAGTAGAAGCAAATCATAAGAATTTTTATAAAGACGATGGGTTTATAAGATATTTTATGGGGTTTGTATATGAAAACTCCGGTTGTCTTAACGATGCCCACATTTCGTACTATACAGCGTTAAAGGCTTATAAAAATAATATTGCAGAAGTACCTGTTCCAAAAGAATTGGTTGACGATGCTTATACTTCGGCTTTAGCTTTGGGGATGAGTGACAGAGCATCAGAAATAAAGAAAAATTATCCTCAAGCGCATCAGCGAGAAATTCCTAACGATTATGGCGAATGTATAGTTGTTGATTACAATGGTTTTGTACCTGAGAAAATAGATAATGTCTTAGAATTTGCTTTATCTAATATGTGGGCTTATGTGGAAGCTGTTCAGGTGGACAGCCAAGAGCAAGAAGATTTTAATAAGGCAAAGTCTATAGGTCTTTCTGTTTTTGCAAATGATTATGTGAAAGTTGCTTTTCCAAAATACAAAGACTTTAAAAATAAAATTGTTGCTTTTAAAGTACAATTCGATCAACAAGAAGTAAAAGGTCTTGTGGTTCAAAATGTAGGAAAAATTGCCAAGGCGTGTTTAGACGACAATATAAAAAAAATATATGCAAAAACTTTAGCTAGAGCGGCAGTTAAATATATTATCGGCAAATCTGTTTCAGAGAGAATTTCGAATAATGCGGGAGAGAGTTGGGGAGAGTTTTCGCAGATTTCGTTCAATATGTTTAATTCCCTCTCAGAAAAATCAGACAGACGCGCATGGAATACTTTGCCTGATAAAATTTTGATGGCAAGGTTTTGTTTACCCGCGGGGATGCATACTCTTAAAATTAATTTTTTAGGAAAAGACGGAGAAGTTTTAGATTCTTGCAGCGCAGAGGTCGATGTTAGAGCAGGGAAAAAGAATTTTGTTGCAGTAAGAAGCTCTAAAATAGATATTTTAGAGTAAAGTTTGCGAACAATACTGCCTCGTTTTTATATTGGTGATGCAACAATATGCCTAGCGCAAAGTTGTTTGATTATAGAACAGATTTCAAAAAAGGCGTTATATGCGACGCGGGTATTAAATCTTTATTTTTGAGCGGGATTACGTACTCATTCTTTTACTCATTTTTACAAATAAACCATGATTAAACCTTGAGGGTTTAGAGTACCTGATGTTTTTCAATACATAACAACTTTGCTTTTATGTCTTATAGATATTAAACTGAGAGGCAGAAATGTACAAAATTGTAAGTAAAAAAGAAATAGGGTCAAAAGTGCACAGTTACGAAATTTATGCGCCTGAAGTTGCAAAAAATGGAAAAGCGGGACAGTTCATTATATTTAGAATTGACGATAAGGGAGAGAGAGTGCCTCTAACGATAGCGAGAACTAATCCCCAGGAAGGTTTAGTAAGAATAATTTTTCAAGAAGTAGGTAAAAGCACCGCGCAGTTGGCATCTCTTAACGAAGGCGATAGCATAAAGGATTTTGCAGGTCCTTTGGGTCAACCTACTAACATTAAACATTATGGCACTGTTGTTGCAGTTGCCGGCGGCGTAGGCGCAGCTGAAGTTTTGCCTGTCATAAAAGAGCTTAAAAAAGTCAAGAATAAAGTTATCACTATAATAGGAGCGAGATGTAAGGATTTGATAATACTCGAAGATGAGTTAAAACAAGAAAGCGACACTCTCCTATTTGCTACAAATGACGGTACGTATGGTAGAAAAGGATTTGTTACAGATGTTTTAAAAGAGGTTATGAATGAGGAAAAAATAAATATAGTGTATGCTATAGGTCCCGTTCCTATGATGAAAGCTGTCGCAGATATCACAAAAGAAAAACACATTGAAACAGTTGTTTCTTTGAACCCTATAATGCTCGACGGTACAGGAATGTGTGGCGCTTGCAGAGTTACTATTGACGGTAAAACGAAATTTGCATGCGGCGTTGA
>JAIXMY010000041.1 GCA_020328045.1 Candidatus Endomicrobiellum pyrsonymphae | reverse complement strand
ACGGTTATATGGCAAATCCGCTTGTTTATTGTGGAACAATGGGAATAATACCTAGGAATAAAATAGAGAAAAAAGTTAATCCCGGTGATTTAATTTTGGTTGTCGGCGGAAGAACCGGCAGAGATGGAATACACGGAGCTACATTTTCTTCGATACAGCTTAATCAAGAATCTGATGTCAGCGCAGTTCAAATAGGCAATCCAATAATCGAGAAAAAAGTTTTAGATACAATGCTCAAAGCAAGGGATTTAAATCTCTATAAAGGTGTTACAGATTGCGGTGCCGGTGGCTTGTCTAGCGCAATTGGCGAGCTTGGCGAGAAAACTGGGGCAATTGTTTATTTAGATAAAGTGCCTCTAAAATACAGTGGACTTGCTCCTTGGGAAATATGGATTTCAGAAGCTCAGGAGAGAATGGTTTTCGCAGTTCCTTCAAAAAGCAAAAAGAAAATAGTTGAAATATTTAAAAAAGAAAATGTCGAGGCTGTTTTTGTCGGCGAGTTTACAAAAGACGGCAAACTTACGATTATATATAACGATGATGTCGTAACGAGTATGGACATGTCTTTCCTTCATGATGGTATTCCAAAACCTACAAGGTCTGCAGTTTATAAAGTAAGAGAAGAGAGAGTTCAGAAATCTGTGAAAATGGGTTCTTCTGAAATCTCAAAATCTCTAAAAGCTTCTCTTGCAGATTTAAATGTTTGTTCTAAAGAATGGATTATAAGGCAGTACGATCATGAAGTGCAAGGGCAGACGATCATAAAACCGTTGCAGGGAAATGTCATAGAAGTGTCCGGTCCCGGCGATGCCGCTGTTATATTTCCTTATACAGTTATCAAAGGTACAAAAAAAGGCATTGTTTTATCTAACGGTATAAATCCGCACTACGGAAAAATAAACACGTATAAAATGGCGGCATCTGCGATAGAAGAATCTTTAAGGAATGCGGTTGCTGTTGGCGCTGATATTGAAAAAATGTCGATCCTTGATAATTTTTGCTGGGGTAATCCTAACAAGCCTGAAATATTAGGCAGTTTGGTGCGCGCGGCAAATGCATGCTACGATATGTCAAAAGCTTTTGGTATTCCATTTGTATCAGGCAAAGACAGTCTTCATAACGAATATTCTATTGGTGGTAAAAAATATTCAATACCTCCTGCTCTTTTGATATCGGCGATGGGTGTTATAGAAAATGCGGCAAATACGGTAACAATGCCTTTAAAAAATGAAGACAATAAAATATATGTTCTAGGTATCACAAGAAATGAACTTGGCGGTTCGGTACTTGCTAGGATAAAAAATATTAAAGATGGAGTTGTGCCCAACGTGTATCCAAGAGAATCCAAAAATATAATGAAAAAAATCTATCAAGCAATAAATAAGAGTTTAATAGAGTCTTGCCATGATTGTTCTGACGGTGGGCTTGCAACTGCGATAAGCGAGATGGCATTTGCCGCAGATAAAGGCGTTAAAATAGATATAGACGCTATAAAAACAGAGGGTGTATTAACAGTAACTGAAAAACTTTTTTCAGAATCAAATGGCAGGTTTATTATCGAAGTAAAACCGGAAAACGAAGACATGATTTTAAAGATTTTTGAAGATACGGTATTAGCTGAAGTCGGTTATGTAAGCGACGATAAAAAAATAATGTTTATAAGTAAAGAAAATAAAATAAAAGTACAGGAGAAGTCCGAAATTCTTTTAAACTCTTGGCGTAATACTATCAACTGGTAAGACTTTACACTATTTGGCAATAAATTTAAGTTAGGATAAAATATGAAAAAAGTAAAAGTATTAATTTTAAGAACTGCAGGAACAAACTGCGATTATGAAACACAAGCAGCTTTTGAGCTATGCGGAGCCAGTGCAGAGCGCGTTCATATTAATTCGCTTATTGAGAAAAAAGATAAAATTTTTAAATACGATATTTTAGCCTTTCCCGGAGGCTTTTCTTACGGCGACGATATAGCTTCAGGCAAAATATTGGCAAATGAAGTTAAAAACAAACTTGGCGATAAAATTAAAAAATTTGCATTAAGCGGGAACCCTGTTATTGGCATATGCAATGGTTTTCAGGTTTTAGTTAAAATGGGATTGTTGCCCGATCCTAAACTTTTTAAGCAAATTTCTACATTATCTTACAACGATTCAGATAAATTTGAATGTCGCTGGGTTTATTTGAAAACGGAGAAAAAAACTAAAAATGAGTCTAACTGTATTTGGACAAAAGGTTTGCCTGATATAATTAGCTTGCCTATAGCTCACGGTGAAGGGAAATTTATTCCAGCCGATAAAAAACTTTTAGAAAGTTTAAATAAAAATAATCAAATTGTTTTTAGATATTCGGCAAAAGATGGTGGCAAGCCAGATTATCCTTTAGCTCCAAATGGATCCATAGAGCATATCGCAGGGATATGCAATGTTAAAGGCAATGTTTTCGGGCTTATGCCTCACCCTGAAAGATATGTTTACGCTTTGCAGCATCCTGCAAAAGAAAGTTTTGACGGTGAGTATGGCTGGGGCAAAGTTATCTTTCAAAACGCAGTTGATTTTGTAAAGTAACGAATAGTCAACTAACTTTATATTGCATGTACCAATATAAAGTTAGTTGACTGTACATAAAGTGAAAGAATCTATTTTTATCTTGTGAGATATGTTCTTCTCTCTAGGTATAAAATAAAAAAGATTTTATTTATACAGTATCGGCAGGATGTAAAACTCAAAATAAATGTTGCGTTGATATGTTTTTTGTTATCTTGAATAATATTCTCGTTATTTCGTTTCTTGTTTTATACTGTATATCATGATGCTTTTTTAAATATACCATAGTTTTTAAAAATTTGCGTTTATTAATGACTTTCTCAGTAACTGTGATGATGCTTATTTTAAGCGGTGATTTTATTTATTTTCCGAGAGTTATCCGCCACATGTTGGAAGAGCTTATTGTGGCGTTTGCTGATAAAGAGTTTATTATTAAATGTGCTTTCAATATTATGGAATTACACAACATAGTGCAACAAGGAATAACTTTCGCAAGCGCTTATGCGAATGGTTATATGAGTATGTTTGAAATATCTACATCTCTTTTTGGAATTCCTTTGATGCCTGGCGCTCTTACCAAGATGTATAGTCTTGAACTTATGAATGGTGTATCTTCAATGCCTGAAGTGTTTAATGAGAGAGGTTATTTTACAATGTTTGTTCAGTCATCATCTAGAAATTCAATAAAGGTGTATGATTTTTCAAAAAATGTATTGCATACTCAAGAAAATTATGGCAGAGAAGCCATGTCGCGTTTAATGAATTATTTGTCTGAATTCCCATTCTGATATGACTATGATTTATTTGATTTTTCTGCAAAAAAAGTTAGTAATAAATGGAGGCAAGACTATCACTTTTTTGTTTTTTCATTTACAGAATATACTCACATAGACTATATGCCCGTAACAAAACAATTTAATAAGTATCCGTTTAACGAATGTCCTTAATTATTCAGATTATTCTATAGGTCATCTTATGAATATGGCAAAGCAAGATTGATTATGTTGTTTCGCAGGCAGATTTAATACCTGCTATATGTCATCTTATGGGAATTAAAAAGTCTTTTTCTGCTCTTGGAACAAATGCACCGGATAAGAATGCAAATCATTTTGCTTTAATAAATGACGGGATAGATAGAGTTTTTGTCAAAAACAGCAATTACATAAAACACAATCGTTCAATGCCTAACGGAGACTTCGTTAGATAGAAACAGTGATGAATTAAAATAGATGCAGGAAACTCTGCTTTCTCTTGATAAGGCTTTGTCTTCTCTGTTGCAAAATAATAGTGGTATAAAGAATAATTAAAATTTAAAAGATTGTAATTATGCCGAGTAAATTAGAAAAGCAAAGTAATAAATGGACTTTCAGATACTATGATGTTGGCAAACAAAAAAGAAAGATCATAGAGGCTTTTTCCTTTAAGGAAGCTCAAAAATTACAGCTTGATTTTTTAAGGACGCAAAGACAATAGGATATATTAAAAATGGTAAAAAAGTCGTTGAATTAATATGATGCGTGAAATTTTTTCTAAGTTTTATATATAAGGAAACGCGGATGTCTGCTAAATATACGAAAAACGATGCGAATCTTGATTTCGTAGATGGATTAAAACTAAAAAATAATAAATTTTAAACTGTTATTAATAAAAATACCTTTTATTTTTATAATTCTGCATTTCAGGATAAATATGAGGCTTATTTAAATTCCATAAATGAAACTTTGCTTGTTTTAAAGAACGAAATAGATACAAAAGGCTTAAATAAACAATTTTTTGAATCGTTGTTGCTTAAAGATAATGGATTGAGGGCGTTATTAGCTTTAACTGGTTTTGCGAATGAAAGTTTAAAAAGATTGATTACCGTAATTCGTGTAACAGATGATAAAAGTCTTTCCATATTAATGAATAAGTCAAAATGAGTGAAAACAACTTCACAAAACGATATAAAAGAATGGGGAGACAAAATAGTAAAAAACTTGATTAAAGGTGACAGATATTTTAGAAAGGGACTAGTCAATTTATTTTTTGAGGGTTCAACTATACCATTTTTATCTCGTACGCTACCGCTTTTTGAAATAAAAAAACTTAGCATATCAAAACTCAAGTTTGAAATCCCAGCGATGATTGATACTCTCGTAAGGTACAAAGAGAAGGGCAGTTACTCAGGTAAAATGGAAAATAATCCTGAATATTTTCTTGCCAATTTTTTAAAAGATTTAAATATTACTTTTGAAAAAGGCGATTTATCAGAATTGTTGAAAAATGAGTTTCAAGAAAAACGCACAATGGATTTTATAATTCCAAATAAAGAAAATCCAAAAATAATCATTGAAAGTTCTTTTCTTGTAACCACTTCTTCGGGACAAGGCGATAAATCAAAAACAGAATGTAACATCAAGAAATTGATTCATAGATATTACCCCATGGCAAAATTTATAGGTTTTGTTGATGGTATAGGCTGGTATGTAAGAAAGAGTGATTTAAAAAGGATGGTTGGCGCTTATGATGAAGTGTTTACATATCACAAGACAGAAATTGATTGTTTTAGTAAATATGTTGAAAAGAGGATTAAGTGATAAAAGCGTACATTGATACTATAACTGCTGGTAATTGTTTGGATTTATTAAAAAGGTTGCCTGATAATAGTGTTGCTATGGCGTTTGCAGATCCTCCTTTTAACCTGAAAAAGAAATATGGTAAGTATAATGATCATTTAAAAAATCAAGAATATCTTGACTGGTGTAAGATATGGATTTTAGAATTAGTGAGGATAACAAGACCTACAGGTTCAATATTTTTACATAATATTCCTAAGTGGTTAATTAGATATTCACATTTTTTAGATGATGTGGCTAGTTTTAAACATTGGATAGCATGGGATGCGCAAACAGCTCCAATGGGTAGAACATTACAACCTAATCACTACGGGATATTGTTTTACGCAAAAGATTCAGAAAAGTTAATTTTTAATGAACTTCGATATCCGCATAAAAGAACGAGACAAACAAATATGTTAGCAAAAGATTATGGCGGTAAAAAGTATTTATTACACCCTTATGGACCATTAGTTTCTGATGTATGGATTGACATTCATAGAATAAAGCATAGTAAGTACAGAGATACTCATCCTTGTCAGTTGCCTATTCACTTGCTCGAGCGACTTATTTTGATGGCAACAAATGAAAATGATATTGTTCTAGATCCTTTCGTAGGAACGGGAACTACGGCTATTGCTGCGAAAAAATTGGGCAGACATTACATAGGATTTGATGTTGATAACGATTATGTAGATATAACAAAAGATAAATTAAAGAATGTTGAATCTAATTCAAAAATTGGTAATTCTTGGGTAAGTTTTTATTTAGATGAGATAGTTACGTTAAGAGATAGAGATTGGAATGATATAAAACAGTATTTTTATATTCCTACAAAAATACAATACATTGATAAATTTCCAATAATTTTGAAACATGGACCAAAAAATATTCCAAATTATTGCGCAAAAAAAAATGAAATGGACGATTTATTTCTTTTTGAAGAAAAAAAGAAATTTAAAACGATAAAAAAGTTTGTTAAAATAATAGAATAAAAAAATAATGTGCATTGTTGATTTGCCAATATATAAAAAAGAGATACCGTTATGATGCGTCTTGCAGTTTTAGTATCCGGTGGTGGTTCTAATATGCAGTCCATAATTGATTCTACAAAAACAGGAATCTTAAAAGGGCTTGCGCAGGTTGTTTTAGTAATTTCAAACAATCCAAATGCTTATGCCTTAAAGCGCGCAAAGAATGAAAACATTAAATCTGTTTGCGTAGAAAGGAAAAATTTTAATGATGAAAAATCTTTTAACAATACAATGTTAGAAGAATTAAAGAACGCTGATGTCGGTATTGTTTGCCTCGCAGGTTATATGAGAATGATTGGACATGAAATAATAAAAACTTATCATGGAAGAGTGTTAAATATACATCCGGCCCTATTGCCAAAGTTTGGCGGGAAAGGAATGTACGGGCATCGTGTCCATGAGGCTGTCGTAAAAGCCAAAGAACCAAAGTCTGGAGCGACTGTGCATTTTGTTGAAGAGGAATACGATACCGGAGAAGTCATTATACAACAAGAAGTTGAAGTTTCGGAAGCAGATACTTCTCAGGACGTTGCAAAAAAAGTTTTGGCTGTAGAGCATCAGGTATATCCAAAAGCGATAAAAAAAGTGATAGATTTCCGTCTAAATAATTGATAAGCAATCTTTAAAATATAAATAAATGCAAGGAGTTAGAAAATGATACAGCGTTATACAAAGCCCGAAATGGCTGCAGTGTGGTCAGATGAAAACAGATTCGCAAAAATGCTTGAGGTGGAAATTTTTGCTGCTGAAGCGATGTCAAAACTCGGAACAGTTCCTAAAAAAGCTGTCGATACAATAAAGAAAAAAGCAAAAATTAATGTAGCAAGAATTAATGAAATTGAAGCTACTGTAAAACATGACGTTATAGCTTTTCTAAGCGCGGTTGTTGAAACTACAGGGTCTGATGGAAGATTTTTGCATTTAGGGATGACTTCCTCTGATGTTTTGGATACGGTCACCGGATCTCAGCTTAGACAATCGACAAAATTACTTATAGAAGAAACAAAGAAGTTGGCGGCTATAGCGGCTAAATTGGCAAAGAAATATAAAATGATTCCGATAATGGGTAGAACTCATGGCATTCATGCAGAACCGATGACATTTGGTTTGAAAGTTGCTTCGTGGTATTGTGAAATTGTGAGATCTTTAGACAGACTTAACTTCGCTCTTGAAACAGTAAGTTATGGAAAAATATCAGGCGCTGTTGGTACTATGGCGCATTTAGATCCAAAAGTGGAAAAATATGTATGCCAAAAAATGGGTTTGAAACCGGAACCTGTATCAACGCAGATTGTTCCACGCGATAGACATTCCGTTTATTTTTCAACACTTGCTCATGTAGGTGCTGGACTAGAGAGAATTGCTACAGAAATAAGGCATTTACAAAGAACCGAAGTTGCGGAAGCAGAAGAGCCTTTTACAAAAGGACAAAAGGGTTCGTCTGCGATGCCTCACAAAAGGAACCCAATAATTTCTGAAAATATATGCGGACTCGCAAGACTTCTAAGAGGGTACGCTATGACATCTATGGAAAATATTGCTCTTTGGCACGAGCGAGATATAAGTCATTCTTCTACGGAAAGGATTATGTTGCCAGATGCCTCTACAATTTTGCATTATATGCTTGTAAGAATGCAAGGATTGCTTACCGGGCTGAATGTTTATCCTAAAAATATGCAGATAAATCTTGATAAGACAAAAGATGTTATTTTCTCTGGTACATTGTTGCTTTCTCTTATAGACAAGGGCATATCTAGAGAAGAGGCTTACGCGATGGTGCAGACTGCGGCTTTTACCGCAAGGGACAATAAAATATCTCTTGAAGAGGCGTGTTTAAGAAGCGATGATACTATAAAGAAATATTTAACAACAGCAGAAATAAAAAGAGATTGCGACGTTAAATCGCAATTTAAAAATATAGATTACATATTTAAACGTACATTTAAAAGTTAAAATTTGGTCTGCATTGTTTTTAAGTTGTTGCTTTTGCTGTGTCGCTTAGATTGTCACTTTGAGCATAGCGAAGAATCCATGTTCTTGTCTTTGTTGTCGTCCTTGCTTTCGCGAGGATCCAAGTTGTTGTGTAGTTGTTTTTAACATGGATTCCTCTCTTGATATAGAAGAAAAAGAAATTAAAACTGTGATTTAATCGTACTTTTGCCTGACAAAAATACGCGGGGATACGGCGTTATTTTTCTGTTTTATGATATAATATCGACAGATATGAAAAGAATATCCGTACCGAAAAGATATGAATCCATAGTTGATAAGATTTCTTTTACAGCAAAAGAAAATAATTTTGATGCGTATGTTGTCGGCGGATTTGTAAGAGATTTGTTTCTTGACAGAGAGCCTAAAGATTTGGATATAATGATTTGCCCAAAAGACAGTTCTGTGAACGATCGTTTGGCTGGAGTAAATTTTTCTAAAATTCTTGCGAACAAATATAAACTCCGTGAGCCTGTTATTTTTGAAAAGTTCGGAACGTCAAAGTTGTTTATAGATAATGAAGAAGTAGAATTTGTAATGCCTAGAAAAGAGTATTATGATTTCAATTCAAGGAATCCAAATACTCAACTTGCCTCGTTAGAACAAGACGCTCTAAGACGGGATTTTACTGTAAATGCTTTATTTTTGAGACTTAGCGATATGAAGGTTCTCGATCTTACATCCGGTGGCTTAAACGATATCAAAAACAAAATCATTAGAGTGACAGATATTTCAAGTGCTGAAGTAATATTTAGGCAGGATCCTTTGAGAATATTGCGCGCTGTACGGCAGAGCTTGCAGTTAGAGTTTAGTATTGGCGCAGATACCTATAACGCCATGAAAAATTCAGTCGAGAGAATTAGTATTGTTTCGCCTGAACGCATAAGGGATGAGCTAAATAAAATTTTAGTTGAGCAAATACCATCGCAAGCATTTGTTATGATGTATGAAATCAATTTGTTACGCGAAATTTTGCCTGAACTCGCGAGATTGAAGAACTTGGAACAGTCTGTGAAATATCATGTTGACGATGTATTTACACATACCCTAAAGGTTTTGGACAGAACAAGAAATGATATTGTCTTAAGAATGGCTGCTTTGCTTCACGATATAGGTAAGTTTTCGACATATAAAAAAGATGATGATAAGATTTCTTTTTGTGATCACGATGTTGAAAGTGCAAAAGAATCTGAAAATGTTTTAAAACGATTGAAATATTCGAAAGAGTTTATACAAAAAACTGTTTCGATTATAAGAAATCATACGTATCCTAAGATGTATTCTAAGGATTGGTCCGATAGCGCAGTGCGTAGATTTGTTAAAAAATGCGGAACTGAATTTACTTTGATAATGGAAATTTCAAAAGTAGATTATTGGAAAGATGATGGTACCCAAAATCTTGTCGAACTGAATAATAGAGTTGAAGATTTGAAGTCAAAAAATATGTTATATCCTAAACCGGAACTGATTTCAGGTAATGAGTTGCTGGATATATTTAACAAGCCCGCGGGAAAATGGATGCAAGATGCAAAGCATAAAATAGAAGAGATGCAAATTGAAAACCCTAATATTACAAAAGAAGCAATAATTGAAGCGTTAAAAAACAATATTTAAAGTTGTTGTATTTTTTCGGTGCTAGTTTAAATTTTTACTAAAATAAAATTAAGTAAAAAGAGGTTCTTCAAGTGCCAGATGAAAAAGAGTTAATAGAAACAATTCCACAAGTTAGGCATAAAGAGCGTGGAGAAGATGTCGATGATATTGATAAAGAAGAAATTAAAAAGAGCGAAAATATCGAAGAAACTTGCGATGTTTCAGGGTTGCTTATAGGTGGCGCGACAGGTCTTATCGTAGGTCTTGTGATTTCGTTCAACGCTATTTTTGCTATGCAGATAGGAATGTTTTTATGGCTTATAGTGGCGAGAATCAAAAAGAAGAAGAAATGTGATAACGTATGAACCTTGCTTTTTATATAGTCAAATCGCTTTAAGTTGCGCCAGCGGTGTCTTTGCGAGGAATGAAATGACGAAGCAATCCAGCATCGTTGTTGTCTAGATTGTCACAACTTCCTCTTTTGTTTTTATCTATCGGTTTTGATAAATTTAGATTTAGAGATTATAGATTCCAAACAAAAACGTCGTACCAACTAATTAAAGCTGATACAACGTCTAGTTGGTTTGACCCGTCCACTGTATGTGTTTGCATGTGTAACTGCAACTGTGTCCGTGCATTACTCCGCCACATTCTTCAATACTTCCCTAGTAGCGCTACTACTCTTCTTCTGACACGACACAGTATCAAATTCAAGTTTTTAACAAATCAGCTACAACTATTGTTTTGTTGTTGTCATTACCGTCGTTGTTACTGATGTTTCGTCACTTTGTAGCGCTGGCGCTGATGGTGCGCTAAATGATGACGATGATGATGAGCTGGATTTTACTTCTTTTTCCTTCCGCTCTTCCGTCGCTATCTTTTCTGCTTCTCTCTCTTCTTTCTCTTCCTCTTTCGCTTTCTCTTGCTTCGCTTTCGCCTTCGGCTTCTTCCCCTTTGCCTCGCTTTCTTTGCTGACGTTTTTAGATGGATGATGATGAAGCTACATTAGTATCAAGTGGTGATGGTGGCGGTGATGCTGAGTGTACTGATAATTAATGCATTCCCCGCCACCTACTCCACCTCCTCATCTGCCTTCTTCCACTTCTTCAATACCTCCAGCACCGCCTCCGCCGCATCATAAAACTTCTTCTCTGCCACTCTCTTCGCCGCCCACGCCTCATTCCACTTCTTCCCCGCCACCTGTGCCTCCGCCCACGCCTCATCCCTCGCCTTCGTCTTCGCCCTCCACTGCTCCCACACCACATCCTCCGTCTCCATCTTTTTCTTGTCCCACGCCTTCATCGCCTCCGATACCCTCTCTTTCTCCACCTCCAACGCCGCCTCCAACTCCTTCACCCTAGCCCTCCCCTCATCCAACTTCTTCTTCGCCTCCATCCCACTCTCCGCCTCATCCATCTCCCTCTCCTCCTCCGTCAGTTTCTCCTCAAGCGGCTTCAACGCCGCTTGAGGAGAAACTGACGGAGGAGGAGAGGGAGATGGATGAGGCGGAGAGTGGGATGGAGGCGACGGACAAGGCAAAGGTGAAGGACAACAACAAGGCGTTGAAGGCAACAACGCCAACGCCGCCCTCCCCTCATCCAACTTCTTCTTCGCCTCCATCCCACTCTCCGCCTCATCCATCTCCCTCTCCTCCTCCGTCAGTTTCTCCTCAAGCGGCTTCAACGCCGCTTGAGGAGAAACTGACGGAGGA
>JAIXMY010000040.1 GCA_020328045.1 Candidatus Endomicrobiellum pyrsonymphae | reverse complement strand
GGGCGGGGAAGGATCTGGTAAAACTACGCAGTCGCTGCTTCTAAAAAAATATCTTGAACAAAAAGGTTATAAAGTGTTGCTTACAAGAGAACCCGGCGGCACCGTTTTGGCTGAATCTATGAGGCGTATTCTTTTAAACCCAAGCTCAAACCTTGTTCCGCTCAGCGAATTGTTTTTGTATGAGGCTGCAAGAGCTCAGCACGTGGAAGAATTTGTTTTGCCAGCTTTAAAGACCGGTAAAGTTGTTATTTGCGATAGATTTATAGATGCCACGATGGCATATCAAGGTTACGGCAGAAAACTAAGCTTGTCGCTGATAAATAGGCTTAACATAATTGCTTCTTTTGGGTTGATGCCAATGTTGACAATATATTTGGATATAAAGCCTTCTAGAGGTTTAAATAAAGCAAAAAAACTAAACAAAGAATCATATGAGGGAATTGGTGATAGAATTGAAAGAGAATCTATGCAATTTCATAATGATGTAAGAAACGGCTACTTAAGCCAGGCAGGCAAATATCCGAAAAGAATTAAAATTGTCGAGACGCAAAAAACCTCAAAAAATACACAAGCCATAATAAGAAAAATTATAGATACGGTATTATAATGTTTGATAACATATTATGTCAGCAAAAAATAAAAAAAGTTCTTTTAAACCAAATAAAAAGCGGTAAAATTGCGCATGCTTATATCTTCATGGGTCAGGGTGGCGTAGGAAAACGTCTTATGGCTGTTGAGTTAGCAAAAAATTTAAATTGCGCAACAAATAATTTTACAAAAACTGATATCGGCGCTTGTGGCAGATGCGTTTCTTGTGAAAAAGTAGCTAAGAACATTCATCCTGATTTGCATTTTATAGATTTTGCTAAACAGGCTGAGCTTGAAAACGAGGATTTAGAAAAGCAAAAAATATTAAAAATAGAAACAATAAGATACATGCAGAAAGAAGTTGCCACAAAGGCGCGCGAGGGAAAATGGAAGGTTTTTATTATAGAGCCCGCCGAAAAAATGAACCTCGCGGCGGCAAATTCTCTTCTTAAAACGCTTGAAGAACCTCCTGAGAATACTGTTATAATTTTAATTGCAAAACATAAAGAAACAATACCTAAAACAATAGTTTCGCGTTCTCAAACGTTGTTCTTTCAGCCTCTAGGGCAAAATGAAATGTCAACTTGGCTTATGCTAAACCATTCTTTGGTCCCTGTAAAAGCCCAGGAGATAGCTGAATTGAGCGAAGGATCTTTAGAGAATGCTATAAAACTTGTTAATGAAAAAGAAAGCGAAGGGTTTTCCTCTATATGGCATAAATTAAAAACTCAAAAATTCTACATCTCAGACCTTTTGGAACTTTCCAAAAATGCTGCAAGACGCGACGCGTTGGGGTGCGTTGATTCAATGATGGTCGAAGCAAAAAAAGAGTTTAGAATATATCCTCAAGGAGCGGCGCTTGCATTGGATTTTCTTAATGCTTCAAGGGCTAAGTTACTTCAAAATGTAAATGCTCAAACAGTTTTAGATAATTTGTTTTTTGATTTGTATGATCTGTCAAATAATTAAAAGAAGACATAGAAAAATAATAGAATATTTGCTCGCTAGTACCAAGAGTTGTATGATTTAAAAAAACATTTGTAATATTATAGAATGTACAGATATATGAGGGCTGACGGTATTGCCTATTTGTTTATTATCGTAAGTTTATGTGTAGCATTCGAAATCGCACAGGAGATATAATTATGCCAACGGTTGTTGGAGTAATGCTTAGAAAAATCAAAGATAAAATATATGCCGATGTAAGGCGTTTTAATTTAAGCTTAAACGATGAAATTATCCTCGTGACAGATCACGGTGTTGAAGCTGGAGTTGTCTGTGAAAGAGAGAAGAATATTCCAAAGAGTAAAGATCCCGTAGGTAAAGTTTTAAGAAAAGCGATGGATGAAGATAAAAGAAGAGTTGCCGATAATGAGAGAAAAGCTTTGAAAGCGCATGAAATTGTAGCGCAAAAAGCTGATGATCACGGGCTTGATATGAAGGTTACATGTGTTTACTACACTTTTGATTGTTCTAAGCTTTTTGTTTACTATACTTCTGAGACGAGGGTTGATTTTAGAGAACTCATTAAGGACCTGGGGCATATTTTAAAAACAAGAATACAAATGGTACAGATAGGCGTAAGGGACGAGTCTAAAATGATTGGTGGAGTAGGTACCTGCGGACAAATTTTGTGTTGTCAGGGTTTTTTGAAAGACTTTAATTCTGTAACTATAGACATGGCTAAGGAGCAGGATTTGTTGTCAAACACTGCAAAACTTTCAGGTCTTTGCGGCAGACTTATGTGTTGTATATCTTATGAAAATGATACATACAAAACAGTTAAAAAAGATTTGCCGGAGATAGGAACGATAATTGCAACTCCGGAAGGCAAAGCAAAGCTTACCGCTATAGACTGCATAAGGGAAAGGGTGACTGTTGATTTTGGCGACAGAATATTTAAAAATTTTACAATAAAACAAATCAATGATAATAATCATAAGGAAAGTGGCAGATGAAATTTTACATAACAACGCCTATTTATTATGTAAACGATATCCCTCATGTAGGGCATTCTTATACAACCATAGCCGCTGATATTTTGGCAAGATGGAAAAGATTAAATAATTATGATGTTTTCTTTCTTACAGGTACGGACGAACATGGCGCAAAAATTGTGGCGGCGGCGAAAGAAAAAGGCAAAACCGCTTTGGAGCTTTGTGACGAGATGAGCGCAAAGTTTAGAGAAGCTTGGGATCTTTTAAATATTTCCAATACAGATTTTGTGCGTACTACAGAGCAAAGACATGTTCTTGCCGTAAATAAAGTGGTGCAGACTTTGTTTGACAAAGGATTTATATTTAGCAGGAAGTACGAAGGACTTTACTGTGTAGGATGCGAGAGATTTTATGCTCAAAAAGATTTAGATGAAAATGGTTGTTGTCATTTTCATAAAACAAAACCTGTATTACAATCTGAAGAGAATTATTTTTTTAAACTGTCTTCTTTTCAAGGGTCTCTTTTAGAAAGAATAACAGACAAAAATCATAAAGAACATATAGACGTTCAGCCTGAGGAAAGAAGAAATGAAATTATAGGAAAATTAAAACTTGGTCTGGAAGACGTAAGTTTTTCAAGAAGCGCAATTGAATGGGGGATACCGCTCCCTTTTGACAAAAAGCAAACAGTATATGTTTGGATTGACGCTTTGATAAATTATGTAACCGGGATTGGCTATCCAGTAGATGAAACTAAATTCCAAAAGTTTTGGCCGGCAGACGTACATTTAATGGCTAAAGATATTTTATGGTTTCATTCCGTAATTTGGTCGGCAATTTTAATAGGCGCGGATCTTCCCCTTCCCAAAAAAGTATATTCGCACGGTTTCTTTACTTTGAATGGTAACAAAATGTCAAAATCTTTGGGAAACGTTATATCCCCAAAAGAACTGGTTGACAAATACGGCGTTGATGCCGCTAGGTATCTTACAGTTACGCTTATACCGTTTGGTCCCGACGGCGATATTTCATGGCAAGGTTTAACTTTAAAATATAATACAGATTTAGCAAATAATTTAGGAAATTTAATTTCAAGAACTATCAAAATGGCAGAAAAATATTTTGACCTTTTAGTTCCTCAAACAACCCCTAATTTATGGCTTGCAAAAAATGTGGCGACGCTTTTGCAGGAGAGTTTTGCTCCAAATATGGATAATATACAATTACATAAGGCCGCTGAATCTTTGCAGAATGCAATTACGCTTGTAAATAAACAAATAGAAACTGACGCTCCGTGGAAACTTGCTAGAACAGATATGGTTAAACTTGCAACATGTATTTATTCTTATTTACAAGCTACAGATATTATTGCGATGCATTTGCTACCGTTTATGCCGACACTTTCTGAAGAGATATGGCGTATAACGGGGGCAACGGGCAACATAATTGAAACTGCAAAAAAATATTTTACAGATCGTATAATTCCCGAAACCGGTTTTTCAGTCGCAGGCGCTCAGTTGAGAGTTTCTGGAATTTTGTTTCCTCGAGTTACGGAGTAATTAATAGTTTTCATACAGAGAAAGGAAAGAGAAAAAACGTTGTAGTAAATTCCCCTTTCTTTGAAATGGATGGCGAGCGTGGCTCGACGAGGTATTATAATAGGAGATACATAAAAAAGATTCTCTTGTGAGTTAATCTTGTAGCAGGCATGTATCGATCTTGAAATGTGATTTATGCAGGAGGTCTATTAAAGAGAAAGAAATGATAATTGATACTCATGCTCATGTGTCTGATGTAAAATTTGACGAAGATAGAGAAACTGTTATACAAAGAGCTTTTGATTCTGGGATTGATAGATTAATTGAAATATCCTGCGAAATGCATTATTGGGATAAAGCCTTAGAACTTTTGAAACGTGATAATATTTTTGTGGCGTTTGGAATTCATCCCGTTCATGCGACTCAGGCGACAGCAACAGATTACAGTAAACTTAAAACTTTAGTTCAAAATAAAAAATGCGTAGCGGTGGGCGAATTTGGATTGGATTATCATTATGGCGCTTCACCGCAAAATATTGTTGCCCAAAAAGAATCGCTTGTCAAACAGCTCGAACTTGCGACTGAATACAAGAAACCTGTTATTATTCATTGCAGAGACGCTTATGATGACATGATTGTTTTCTTAAAGGAATATAAGAATATTATACCCAAAGGCGTTATACATTGTTTCTCGGGAAGTCCGTATCAGTCGGAAGTGTTCGTTGAAATGGGGTTTATGCTTGGTATTGACGGACCCATAACGTATAAAAAGTCAGACATTTTAAAACAAGTTGTTTTAGAAACTGATATAAGTAAATTATTAACAGAAACAGACTGCCCTTACCTTACTCCACAAAAATACAGAGGAAAGAGAAACGAGCCGTCTTATGTTGTTGAAGTTGCAAAAGAAATTGCCACAATAAAAAATATGTCTGTCGAAGAAGTTTTGCAAATAACGACGCAGAACGCAGTAGAATTTTTTGGAATATAAAGTTAGTAGGGAGATATAGTATGAATACCATTTCTTATGTTTTCGGAAAGAATTTATACTTAAATATAACTAATAGATGTATGATGGCATGCCCATATTGCGTAAAGCGCAAGTGGTCTAATAAATTCAACGGAAATAATTTAAAGCTTGAAAAAGAACCATCAAGCAAAGAGGTTATGGAATCTATTGAAAATCCTAAAAAATATAATGAAATAATTTTTTGCGGATACGGCGATCCTTTAGTTAGACTTGAAGAAGTAAAAGAAATTGCAAAATGGATAAAGGATAATGATGGAAAAGTAAGAATTAATACTGCCGGTCTTGCGAACCGTTATCATGGCAAAAATATTTTGCCGGAACTAAAAGATATTGTTGATATTGTTTCCATAAGCCTAAACGGCGCAACGCCCCAAGAGCACAATAGACTTAATAATCCTATTTATAAAGAAGAGTCTTTTAGCGAAGTATTAAATTTTGTTAAAGAGGCAAAAAATTATATACCTGAAGTTGTGATTACGACCGTAGAATTTCCGGGTTTTGACGTTTCAAAAGTTTCAGCTCTTGCAAAAAAGATTGGTGTGCGCTTTAGATCGCGTCCTTATTTAAATGAGAAGGAAGAGTAGATTGTTTATAAATTCGATAAAATTATTATTTGGTTCATTTGACGTTTTCTACACATAAAAAGCTTTATAAATGATGTAATTTGGCTATATTGTTTTTAATATTTGTGCTATAATGAGAGTATGGTGAAAGGTGGAAAAGTATAGATAAGGATTCTGATATTGTTTTTAATATCTGTGCTATAATGAGAGTATGAGTAATATTTACGAGAAAATTAGTGATCTAGCAAAAGGGTATGCAGACAATTTGAAAGTTATTATCGGCTCTCGTTTAGAAGAAATGAAATGTGACGATACCTCGCATTATCTCATATATCGGGATACACACCCATCCGAATAATGTTCTATTATCCGAATCGTTCTCAGGCTATAAAAATACAGCAAACTCTCGAAACGATTTATTCCGGAGTAGGTGGTAGCTACTACTATGGAGATAATGCGTGGAAGTACATTGAAGCTAAAACTCAGATAAATTTGCTTGGCATATTGAGTAAAATTGCCAACAATACAACAAAGGGCTGATAATGGTAATAAATGGCGATGGCTTAACAGAGATGAAGAAGATGGGTAGTGAGTCTATTGACTTGGTCTATCTTGATCCGCCGTTTTTTACGCAGTGCAGGCAGACGCTGAAAGATAAAAACCTAAATGAGCATTCTTTTGATGATCAATGGGCAGGTATAGAAGCCTACAAGTCATTTATGAAAGAGCGACTATCAGAATGCCAAAGAATCCTAAAAAAAACAGGCAGTATATTTCTTCATTGCGATAGGTATGCCTCTCATCATTTGCGAATAATTTTAGATGAAGTTTTTGGCGCACGCAATTTTCAAAGTGAGATTATTTGGAGCTATAGGCGATGGTCAAACGCAAAAAAAGGTTTGTTAAATGCGCATCAAGTTATTTTTTTCTATAGCAAAACCGATAAATTTACTTTTAACCCAATTTATAATGGGTATTCCGAAGCTACAAATATTGATCAAATATTCCAAAAAAGAAAACGAGATGCAAATGGGAAGACCGTATATCGAACATCAGAACTCGGTAATTATGAATTGATAGAAGAAAAAAAAGGCGTTCCTCTTTCTGACGTATGGGAGATCCCGTACCTAAATCCCAAAGCCAGAGAGAGAGTTGGTTATCCTACTCAAAAACCTATTTTACTGTTAGAACGAATAGTAGAGATAGCATCAAATCCTGGCGATACGATATTAGATCCTTTTTGCGGTAGTGGGACAACTCTTGTCGCGGCGAAGTTGCTGGGGAGAAAATACCTAGGTATTGATACTTCTCCTGATGCGGTTGCGTTATCAGAAAAACGATTGGAGAACCCCATTAGGTCAGACTCTACATTGTTGAAAAAGGGCAGGTTGGCATATTCCAACCAAAATACAGAAATCTTGTCCTTACTAAATCAAATTGAAGCAGAACCGGTTCAAACGTAAATCAGATTTTTCAGCTACTACGGGAAATAGCAGAAAGGGGATAGAATGAAACTGTTTGTAGCGATTACAATTACTACAGCGTGGATTTTGTCGCAGTGCGCTGACAAAGATGTGGCGATAAAAAGAAGCGTACCGTTGCCAACGGAAACGGTAATAGTACAAACTGTCGCTCGCCCATTTTACTGCGATATTGTGGATACAGTTGCAACGTACCACAAAGAACAAACAACGACGATAAAAGGAGCTAAGATACTTACTATTACCGATAAAATACCGTATCTCAGCGGTACGCTAATTATCGCAGATTTTCTAAATTCTTTGGGCAATACCATTGCTTATGCGGATTGGTACAAATCTAAATGCAGAGGTAACTATGGAGTATAGTTCATAAGGAACAGAGGTATAGATGGTTTTTTAAAAGTAAACGGCAAAATGATACCCGTTCCCATTCGTATCCAGAGAAAAGACGAGACTATTGAGTCGGCAAAACAACAATTATCAAAAGCTATTCAAAAAAATGGATTCAAACGTGCTGTGCTATATCAGACAAATGAAAAGACCGAGATGCCTTTATTTACGTTATCCATATCTAACACGCCCAATTATCAGCTGTATGTATATAACACTATTGACGCAATTATCCGCAACAAAAGTGTTTTGATCTATGAGCGATGAAGTCTTTTTAGTTAGAGATGTTGTAAAAGATACTTCTAACAACGAACGTCCTGATTGTTGCTGAGTTGCGGAATCGAAAAATGGGCAAATTTCTTTGACATGCCGAGGGCGGGACTTGAACCCGCACGTCACATAAGCAACTTGAGATTTTGAGTCTCACGTGTCTGCCATTCCACCACCTCGGCTTTAAAGAAGCGTAAACCGAATTCTATAATAAAAAGCTCTGTAAGTCAAAAAACTGCGCCATAGACAGCGTGATAAGTCTAGGAGGGGGTTGCAAAATGTTGCAGAATATGATAGTCATAGCAACTGTGACTGTTGTGGTTGTTCTTTTAATAAGACAATTGAGAAAAGGTAGTTGTGGTGGTTGTAATATTTGTAAAAAGGGGGGAAGAGACAGGGAAGATTTTGGTTGTAATAGTGATCGTCCGTTAAAAAAATAATTGCATGAGGGAGAAGTTGCTTATGAAGAAATTTTTTTCGGGTTGTATTGTTTTCGTTTTAGTGTGTGGTTTGTTTCTGTCTCAAGATGTTTTTGCGGCGACTACTGCGGAAGAAATCGCTTTACTAAAAGATGAAGTAGCAAAGCTAAAAATAGCAAATTGTTGCTACGCATCTAGAGAGTGTACCTTGTCTTCGCTTGGTCTTACATCGGAAGGTTATGGTACATTTGTTGTCCAGGGAACGCCTAAAACAAATACTACGGGCAAACACGCTGTAAACGGTTCTTTGCTTTACGGATGGTCTCTCACCAAAAAAATTTCAGAGGATTCGTTAGTATATATGCGTATTAAGGGGGCTGTTGGCTCTGGATTGAACAACGACGACAACAAGTTAAATTTAAGCTTGTACAGTAATATAAACTCTGCTGCAAGTCCAACAGGCGATAATTTACAAATTGTGGAGTTTTTGTATCATCAAGATTTGTTTAATAAGAAGTTGCAACTATTGTTTGGTAAATTGAACCCTACTGCATATTTTGATGGCAACAAAATTGCAAATGATGAAACCACACAATTTTTAGCCTCAATGTTCTGTAATAATCCTGCAATTGCTTTTCCATCTTATACATTGGGACTGAGAGCGATGTATTCTCCTGTAAGTTTTCTTGATATTGAATATGGCTATTTTAGCCAGGATGACAAAAATTGGAACAACATAGATAAACATAATTTCAATATTGTAGAAGGGACATACAAGATATCAGATACGGGAAATTATCGTTTTATGTATTGGAAAACTTTTGGTAATGAGGAAAAAACTTTTGGATATGGTCTGAGTTTTGATCAATCCTTAAGTAAAATTATTACGCTATTTGCAAGATACGGACGTCAAAACCCGCAAAGAGCTAAAAGAGAAGCTTGTAATATTTTAGATTCTTGGAGTTTTGGCGCTCAGTTGAACGGCGGTTTGTGGACTAGAGACATGGATAAGATAGGAATAGCTTTTGGGCAAAATATTCCGTCAAAAAAATGGGCTGCTTCGTGGAATTGTTCGACAACTCCTGAAACACAGACTGAGTGCTATTACAGTTTTTATTTGAACAATAACGTAACTCTAACGCCTGTTGTACAATGTATATTTAAACCTTACGGCGGCAAGGACTATAATGACAATGTTTGTACGTTCGGAATTAGAACGAACATAACTTTTTAGATTAGAGTGGAATCAGCGTTTATGCTAATTGTAAACTATGTTGCAATTTCATTAAAAAAATGCAAAACAATGAACTGCAAGTTAAAGATATCTTAAACACAGAGATAAAAGCCGTAACAGCTCGTGTACGCGCTTAAGTACATGAGCTGTTACGTAACAATAAATTCAAGTAAGAGTCGTCGTTAGCTATATTGCGCGCTTCACTTTTAACATTACGTCTATTCCTGTACGAACGCCTGCATGACATCGCCCGCCCAAATCTATTAAAAACTTACCTACGTTTACTGTTACTCCAAACTCTCCCTTTCCGCTACCGCCTTTTAGCGCCGCCGCATTTATATCAAAGCCTGCTAGTATCGCATCTACTTTCCCTGCAAGCTCATATTCAAATGCTCCTCCTACATACGGTTTAAATACTTCTGTCGCTTTATATGTCAACTTTGCTCCTAATCTTATCTTGTGATTGGCAAACTTTATTATTTTTTTTGTTGTTAACTCCACATCTTTACTTCCTTGATGTGTAAAAAAGTACTTCCCACTTACGTCTAGTCCCAACTTATTGTTTATTCCATAAATATATCCACTGCCTATATGCGCTCCTAGGTACATTCCATCACAGTCATACGACGCTGGCTTGTTAAGAAATTTTATATCGTCGCTGTGAAAATTATTCTTTGCGCTACCTGCTCTTCCTGATACTTCAGCATAAAAATTATTGCTGAAATCAACCCTCCCTAATAGACCTCCGCCTGTATATTGCGCTATTGCGTTCGCTTTTACATCTTTTATATCGTCAAACGCTATTGTGTTTAAAGATTTATATTTGCCGTCGCCGTGTTCTATAAATGCCCCTGCCGTTATTTTGTGGTCTTCTAGCTCAAATCCTTTTGCTCCTCCTACCACTAACGACACTCCGCTAATGTCTATATGCAAACCTGTATCATACTTAGATTTTCCACCCACAAATGCAACAAATGGCGCAATGTCTGACATATTTGATGTACTGCCTAAAGACGTAACTGCTGCGCTTATTCCTTCATCGACAATCAGTTCACTGCCTTGTCCTATAAACGCTATACTTGCCAATAGCTCACCATTGTTATTGGCATTGCCTTTAGTAGCGTAGCCGCCATAGACATCTCCTCTAATAGTTGCACCGTTGTAAATAATTACAGAATTGTTATTGGCACTGCCTTTAGTAGCATAGCCTCCATAGACATTTCCATTAACATCACTTGGCACATACATACGATTGCGATTTGGAGATAGCTTATGATCGCTTCCGTTCTCGTTCTTACTGTTACCATAAACAGAACCATCTGTTGCTTTTTTAATGTAAATGTCGCGATATTCATTGTTCGATTGTGCAAAAACAACACTAGACAAAACAAAAAGGAAACAAACGCTTACCACAAAAGACAAACTCAAAAAAAAAGATATTTAAAACTAGAAAAACTCACGATAAATGGTAAGAAATTCAACTTGCCTCTGCTCTTCACTAAAAATCTCCCGAGATATCAAGTAGCCAAGATGTTTTCTTGGTCTGTTACTAAGCCAATTTTAAACGTTGTTAATTTGTTCAGGTTAAGGTGAATATTGCCAAATCAGACGACAACAAACAACAATCAAGATATCGAAAAATATCTTAAAGATTTGTTTTATAGTTCCGAGCTTGTATTAATTTTGACTTATAGAATATTCAGGGAACAAAATCTAAAATACAATATTCTATCGACTACAAACAAAAATGTTATGGTGGAGCCAGCGGGAATTGAACCCGCATCTTATCGTTGCGAACGATACATTCTCCCGTTTAACTATGGCCCCGCTAAGTAAGATAAGTAATATCAGAAAGTTGTTTTGGGATCCATATTGTAGCAATGTTTTAACTTTTTTGTACAGTTGTCTCAGTACTTTTGTCAGACAAAATAAAAGTACTGAGAATTCTTGCCGTTGAGCGCATTCTCTATCTCGCGCTCTAGGACAGCAGAATTGCAACTACAAGCCACTAAAACTCAAAGCGAATAAATACTCCATTATTTTTTAGTATCTTTTTAAACAATCTGGCAAAAGCGCGGATGGCATTTGCAGATATAGAATTAGTTGTATAAAATAAGAAGTGTGAACAGAATAGGCAAAGGGAAGATGTAACAATGTTGCTCCTTTCGTAAACAACGATAGGCATTGCATTAGTAGCTTGAATCGATGGGATGTTTTTATTTACGAGTTGTGCACAAAGAGACTTTATATAATCTTTGAGGTTAAAATGTTAAAAGTAAGTGATTGAAAAAGTAAGTGATTAAATTTGTATAATTACAATAGTTGTAATTGATTGCGCCAATACTAAACTCTAACTGCAAGCTCTGCCGATTAAATTTGTATAATGACAAGTAGTTATAATTGATTATTTAAAAGAGTACGAAAATAGAGTTTAGATTCTGAAGA
>JAIXMY010000039.1:6987-11782 GCA_020328045.1 Candidatus Endomicrobiellum pyrsonymphae | reverse complement strand
AATATTGTGATTTTATAATAGCAATGGGGGATTAAATGAAGGAAGTAACTTTAGATGTTGAATCAAGAAAATTAGAATCAAAAGGAATTTTGTCAGCTTTGAGGAAAGGCGGAAAAATTCCCGCAGTGTTTTATGGAAAAAATATAAAGTCTGAATCTATATCTGTTGATTTAAAAACTTTTGATTCAATAATAAAAGAAAACGGAGCAAACGTAATCATAGATTTGAATTTTAAATCCGGTAAGAAAGCTGCAATTGTAAAATCTTTGCAAAGAGATATTTTAACACAGTCTCCTATACATATAGATTTTCAGTCGATTTCTCTCGCTGATAAAGTTGAAGTTTCTGTGCCTATACATATTGATGGTATTGCGGATGGCGTTAAAAATTTTGGCGGTGTTATGGAATTCATCTCTAGAGAAGTTAGAGTTAAAGCATTGCCTAAGAGCATTCCTCAAAAAATCAGTATTGATGTCAGCGCATTGGGCATAGGACATGGAATAACTGTTGCAGATTTGCCTAAATTGGATGGAGTAGATTATGTTCAAGATCAGTCGACATTAATAATCAACGTCATCACTGTTGCTGTTGAAGAAGAGAAGTCGGTAGATACAAGTGCAGAAGCGGTTCAGCCTGAAGTAATCAGTAAAGGGAAGAAAGATAAAGAAGGCGAAGAAGGCACAGTAGCGGCAACTCCTGCAGCTGGAGTCGCAGTAAAGAAGTGAACTAAATGAGTAGAGATATTAAGCTTTTTGTAGGTCTTGGCAATCCTGGTCGTAAATATGAAAGTACACGTCATAATCTTGGCTTTATTGTTTTAGACGAAATAGCAATGTCAAAACGTCTAGAATTTAAAACTTGGGAGAATATGGCGAGTATTTCTTCTTATGACTGTTTCAAGGGTAAGGTATGGCTTTTAAAGACCGTGACTTTTATGAATCTCTCAGGTAGGGCAATTGCTTCGTTTGCAAGATATTATAGAATCGAGCCGGAAGAAATTTTTGTTTTTTACGATGATTTCTCAATACCTCTTGGCAAATACAGAATTAGAATGTCGGGATCTGCGGGAGGGCATAATGGCGTAAGTTCCATTATAGAGCATTTACATGCAGACAACTTCCCAAGAATGAAACTAGGTATAGGTCCGTTACCAGAGTTTATTCAGAAGTCAGATTTTGTGTTATCAAGATTTAATCAAGAAGACAAAGGGAAAATAAATTTAATAAAAGAAATATCTGTTAATATTTTTGAAGAAATAAATAAATCAGGGATAGACAAGGCGGTTTCTATAGTCAAATCGCTTTAAGTTGCGCCAACAGTGCACTGCGAGACTTGCGACGTTTGCAAGTCGTAGCAATCTAAACGACTCTATATTGCCAAATGGAGCTTTCAGCTTCCTTCTAACATCAAACGGCTAAAATCATCAATACTTGTGATTAAATACTATTTAACATTGGTGTAAGGAGCAAATAAATGATAGCTGCTGTCGTGCTGTATGAGCCTCTCAATGTTGTTTGTTGCAACAAATCTGTCGTGAGGCTTTTTGCTTTTTTGAATGCTTGTATAATATCCCATATCCTTTGCTCTGTTTACTACTGTTTGTCTTGATACTTTGACATTATATTTCCTCAATATTGCTTGTTGTGCATAACTGTAATTATAACGATATATCGATATTTCGCTGTCTTGTAGCTGTCTTGTATAAGTTTGAACCGCTCTTTTAATTCATAAAGAATTAAATCGTTTTTGTCGTCATCAATTTCGTTTGTGTTTGTACTTCTTTTGTAATCAATGTTGAATTTTGCTTCGTCGTTTCTGTGTTCCTTTAACAAATTAAAAATTGACTCCGTCCAATACCTACAATTGTTCTATAATTTGCCTTTTGAAAATGCCTTTTTCATATTTGTCTAACACCTCTTTTACTTGCTCATTACTGAACTTCTTGTGTATTTGCCTCATACTTTAAATCCCCCCATCTTTATTACGGATTAAAGTATTGTACATAGTCCTCTTTTAATTTTGCACTCCTTTCAAAAACAGTCCATTTTTAACTTTGCGGCGACATAACCAACACAAATTGTTGACTTTGGAAACACGTTTATATATAATTGATTCGTGTGGGTTCGTTGAGTTTGTTTTATTTTGCGTGCTTTAATAGAATGAAATTTATCACTTAGATTGTCTTGGTGTTTTTTAAGCAGTAAAAGCATTTGCGAGGCGCAAAAGTTTGATATATCTACCACGGATTTGCGCAACAAAATCAGTAATCGTCGAAATTTTAAAATCAAAAGAAAAAGGAAAATCAAAAACAATATTATTCAGTTTATCGTGGTATGGATTTTTAGGACTTGTCTGTGTATGAACAATACTTTCGGAAACGATGCAAGATGGAGAAAGAAGTCTTGGAATCTTTGAAGCATTTGCCATTGATAGATTGAGAGTAACTAAAAAAGAGGTACTAATGACTAAGACAGGAATTGTTTGTACAATGGGACCATCCATACGTTCGCCTCAGACTTTAAAAAATTTATCTGATAACGGTATGTCGATAGTAAGACTTAATTTTTCTCACGGAACATTTAAAGAGTATGAAAAGGACATCGCTTTAGTCAGAATGCTTAACAAAAAATACAAAAAAAATGTGAAAATTCTTGCGGATCTTGAAGGACACAGAATTAGAGTGGGCAAGATAGCGGGCGGAAAAGTAGAATTAAAAAAGAAACAAAAACTTATCCTTACAAATAAAGAAGTTGTCGGTAACAATAAAAAGGTTTCGATAGATTACAGGAACTCACTCACGGACATTAAGAGAGGGATGATTGTTTTTATTGAAGATGGCAATCTTATTTTAAAAGTTTTGTCTTCAAAAAAAGATGAAATTATTACTGAAGTTCAAATGGATTATTTTTTAAAAACGCACAAGGGCGTAAATGTTCCTGAAGCTAAACTTAATTTTGAATTATTAGAAGAGAAAGATCGCAACGCCATGCTCTTTGCTTTAAAAAATGATGTTGATTTCGTAGCAAATTCTTTTGTTAGAGATGCTGCAGACATGCAGCCTTTGGTAGATATCTTAAAAGAGCAGAAAAACAAGAAATGCAAACTTGTCGCAAAAATTGAAGACAGATCTGGGATTGATCATCTTGCCGAGATTCTTGATGTTGTTGACGGTATAATGGTCGCGAGAGGTGATCTCGGGATTTCGATCCCTGTATGGGAAGGACCTATGTTTCAGAAATATATAATTAGAAAGTGTAAGGAGCATAAGAAATTTGCAATTACAGCAACTCAAATGCTCGAAAGCATGATCGATAATCCTGTCCCTACAAGAGCAGAAGTTAGCGACATTGCAAACGCCGTACTTGATGGAACAAATTACACCATGCTTTCGGCCGAAACATCTGTAGGACATTACCCCGAAAAAGCTGTTGCAATGATGTGGAATGTTATAAAGTTCACAGAAGAAAATAAAAGTAAATTTTCTATAAAATGAGAATATATAGTCAACTAATTTTGTGTTGGTGCGTATATTAAAAGGGTACTTGAATCTTAAGTCAAGGCGTAACAAAATAATCTGTTAGGAATCAATGGAAATTATTTATTCTCTTATAGCTGCAAGCGCGGCAATGGTTGGATCTCTCATAATATTAACATTTCACGGGTGGTCTGAAAGAAATTCTTTTCTTGTAATAAACTTTGCAGCAGGTGCAATGCTTACACTTGCATTTGCTCATTTGATACCAGAAGGGTTAGAGCTGAATTCACATACAATGCTTTATTCCCTTCTAGGATTTTTGATTATGTTTTTTTTACAATTTGTAGTTTTATTTCATCCATGTCACGACGAGGCATGCGCCAATCGCACTCATACACATGTAACATCAATAGCAGGGTTATCTTTACATTCAATAATTGACGGACTAATAATTGCAATAGGATTTGAAGCTAACGCTAACCTCGGACTTCTTACAACTCTTGCAATTCTACTTCACAAGCTTCCTGACGGCATAACCATTTCCGGCATTTTATTGCATAATGGAGCTTCTAAAAGAACAATTCTAAACTTCTCTCTTCTTACAGCTTGGTTTACTCCGATAGGGACTATTACAGGAATGTGTTTATTCAGGAATATATCTACGCCAGCCATTGGCGCATTGCTTGGTATAACAGCAGGCTCCTTCATCTTCCTGTCAGCCTCAGATCTAATTCCTGAAACGCACAAGTCTAAGAACAGAATTACAGCCCTTATGTTGTTTGCAGGAGCATTCGTTGTACTTGTGGCAGAACATGTTATTGGACATTAATTATATGTTACAAGTTTTGATTTTACATCGTTTATGTTTTCTAGCCGCGCAATAAGGTTTTTTACTGCGTTTCCTTTTGAAAGAACTTCGAGTATTATAATGCCCGTATCTCAGAGCATGTCTCTATAGGATTGTCATGAATGCCAAGTCTTGTTTAATTGTACAATATAATGACGTTAAAGTTTCCTGCGCTTTGCCGGCGTTTTGTAATCGATATAAATATAAAAATCGATTTGTTAGATGTTAAATAATATTTGACGAAATTTTCGTAAATATGGCAAGAGGTATTTATACATGCGATATTTTACAAAAATTTATTAAAATATATGGAATTAAAAATAAAAAATGCTCAAAAGAAAGTATTGTTGAAAAAAGACAACGAACTTTTGGAAAAAGATATAGAAGCAGAGTTGTTAAAAAAGAAATAGAAAATATTAAACTAAAATTAGAGATTGAACAACTTAAAAACGGTAAAAAAGATAAGAAAAAAT
>JAIXMY010000039.1:0-6977 GCA_020328045.1 Candidatus Endomicrobiellum pyrsonymphae | reverse complement strand
AAACTTCCTACAAAAACACAAGATTATATAGTGTCTGATTTTGAAATCGAAACATTTATGTCAAACATATACGAACCTTATTTAACTGCTTGCCAGCTTGCTCTTTGGCATGGGTTAAGACGAGGGGAAGTTTGTCATTTGGAACTTACAGATATTGATTTTTCAAATAACATAATTAAAGTTCAAAAGAAGTCACATTTAAATTGGAATCCAAAGAACGAAACATCAATCAGGACTATACCTATTCATTCTATTTTAAGTTTTAGACGAATTCTTCGTTTTGTATAGGAAAAGCAGATAAGCAACTATTCTTTTATTAAAGAATTCAGAGGTTTATAAGAAAAGAGGGGACATAAATGTATATCACAAGATACCTGCAAGCAGAACAATAAAAGCATTACAAAAAGCCGTAGCAAAAGAGGAGTTTTCAAAAGAAATAAAAGAAAGACTTGAAGAATTGGAATTTTATAAAGAAATTGTATTAAAAGCAGCATTAAAGTATGGAAAGATAAAAAGAGCGACATTATACAAATGGAAAAGGAAATATAGGGAACTAAAAGATAAAGGTTTAATAAATAATTTTAACAATTGTGCAACGAATGGAAGAAATGAGGAAGTAATAACAGGGTTGTATTTTCACAAGCGTGTACACAAGTGTATAAAAGTTAAGTAGCGCAAATGCAAAAGACTTTTTAGTAAAGATAAACCGAGTAAGTCCGTTTGAAATAAAACATATACAAACAGATAATGGGTCAAAGTTTTACGGGTTGTTTAATGAAGCGTTGAAAGATAAAACAATCGCACACTTTTGGAATTATCAAAGAAGTCCAAATAGCAATGCTTTTATACTTTCATATGCTAGAACAATTCTTAAACGAATATGACGACGATTTGAACGATAGATATAAATATAATCAACAATCATTTGATTGATTATTTACTTTAGTATAACATAAAAAGATTTCACAAAAATCTTGATTTTGTTTCGCTTTTAGATTTTGCTATAAGTTCTTTCAGCTTGCATTTAGAAAAATCTATTGTGTTACGAGATACTACAGGGGTTTGACACTATGTGTCTTTTTAGATACAATCACCGGTGGAGGGTTGCTCACGAAATTGTGGTAAAGAGGATTTTAAAATGAAAAGAACGTTTCAACCAAACAAAGACAGAAGAAAAAAGAAAATAGGTTTTATGGCTAGGATGGCAACCCCTGGTGGAAGAAGAGTGTTAAGTGCGCGCAGGAGAAAGGGGCGCAAAACAATAAGTGCGTGAACCGTTTTTGTGCGGGTGAAAAATATGGAAGATTCATCGAATAGATTATCTCACAGAAGCAATGGTGTTAAAAAGATGTTTTCCTTTACGTATTTTGAACGACTGCATATTCAGAAAGATTTTAACAAAGTATTTAAAAGTGGTTTAAGGCTGGAAAATAAGAACATACGAGTTTTGGCTTATAAGAGAGATGACGGACGCATTGTAAGAAGATTGGGACTTGTTACTCCTAAAAAAATGGGAACTGCCGTTGTAAGAAACCGAACAAAAAGAAGATTAAGAGAAATTTTTAGAACAAGCAAACATTTGATGGAACCGGGGTTGGATTTAATTTTTGTTTCTAGACGGGAAACTGCATCGTTGGATTATAACAGTTTGAAAACTATTGTTTTAGGATTGCTCAGGAGCGCGAAATTATATGTGGGTTTGGAGTAATGTATGAAACATTTTGCGCTTCTACTAATTAGGTGTTATAAGCTTGTTTCTCAAGCTGTTTCGTCTAGGTGTCGTTTCCAGCCAAGTTGTTCCTCCTATGCCCATCAGTCAATAGAAGTTTACGGTTTTTTAAAAGGTTCTTACTTGACTTTTAAACGAGTTGTTCGTTGTCATCCTTTTTGTGACGGTGGTTTTGATCCAGTGCCTTTACCTAAGAAGAAAATTTAATACAAAAGGAAGTAATAATGCAGAAAGAGTCCGTTTTGTTTGTAGTATTGTCGGCCGTAACAATTTTTGTTTGGTTTTTTTTCTTTGCTCCAACTCCATCGCAGCAAATTCCGCAACAACAAGCGCAAACTTTAGTCACTCCTGTCGCTGAAATTCGAAATACAAATTTGAACAAACCGGACATTATGCAACACATAGAAGAAGAGCGCGTTAACATTGAAACAGGGAAGTACAAAGCCGTTCTAACAAACAAAGGTGCGGCCGTATTAAGCTGGGCTATTAAAGAAAAAAATGGCGAATGGGTGGATTTAGTGTTTCCCGAGTCTGCGCCAGTTTTAGCAAACTTCCCCGGTTCAATTTATAAAATCGTTTCAAAATCTAATGAAAAAATAGTTTTCGAACATGATTCAAGACAGGGCTGGATAATTACAAAAACATATAATTTTTCAGATTTTTATATGAATAGTTTGACTATTGCTATTGAAAAGATTGACGAAGTATCCGTACCTCGAATAGACATTGATTGGGGACCGGGTCTTGGTACCGACAACAAAGAACTCAAAGAAAATATTACGCTTACAAGAGCTTTGGCTTATACGGTGGATAAACCACATAAACTTAAAAAACTTAAAATAGACTCAGAACTTGCTCCTCTTTATCAATGGACTGCTATAGACAACAGATATTTTCTTGCGGCATTTATTCCTGAGACACCAACTGATTTCGACAAAATTATTCCTGCAAGATTAGACAAAAAACATCCTTATTCTTTGGCTCTTACGGCAACCATGCCAAAAGAAATAAATAAAAAAGAATACCACATTAACTTTTATTTAGGTCCCAAAGGTTATACATACTTGAAGACATATAACTTAGGTCTCGAAAAAACCGTAGATTTCGGATTTTTTGGTTTTTTGGGCAAAATCGCTTTCTCAATTTTAACATTCTTTTATCAGCTTACACACAATTATGGTTGGGCAATTATAATGATTACAATAGTAATACAGATTTTGGTTTTGCCTTTGACCTTGAAAAGTCTTAAATCTGCCGCTGCAATGAAACGCATACAACCTATAATAAAAGATATACAGACAAAATATAAAGACAATCCTCAGAGGTTGCAAGCAGAAATGTTAAATGTTTACAGATCTCAAAAAGTTAATCCCTTGGGCGGTTGCTTGCCTATGCTTTTACAATTACCAATTTTTTGGGCATTTTTTACGATGTTAAGAAATGCCTATGAACTGAGAAATGCCCATTGGGTATTATGGGTAAACGATTTGTCAGCGGCGGATCATTTTATGCAGATAGGTTCTTTTAGCGTCCATCTTCTTCCTTTACTAATGGGACTTGGAATATTTTTCCAGCAGAGAATGACTGCGGCGACGTCTGATCCTACGCAAAGAAGAATAATGTACATAATGCCTATACTGTTTACGTTTATGTTTTGGGCTTTTCCCTCAGGTCTGGTGATATACTGGATTACAAATAGCGCAATTTCTATGATAGAGCAGTATTTTGTAATAAAAAAAGACGAAGTCCGTGTAAAACATTCTTAAAATAAAATGAGGTGATATAGAAAATGCCGGAAATAGAGTCCAAAGGTAAAACTGTAATAGAAGCAATCGATAATGGTTTATGTCTGCTTGGGTGTCGCAAGGAAGATGCGGAAATAAGGATTGTAAGTGAGGGGTCAGCAGGTCTTTTTGGTCTTATGGGTTCGAAGCCTGCTGTGGTATTAATATCAGCTGACGATTCTAAGTGTTCCAACAAGGTAGCGACTGAAAGTGACCAGAAAAAGTTTGACAACAAATCCAATCCCAATTAATAATATCTAATAATCAAAGAGGATGCCAATACAAATTGGGGGAAGGGGAGCATCCGCAAAAGTTACATTTTTCGACGACTCTTAAATAGATCAAAGAATGAATGAAACATGTGCAAGGTGGCACAGGTGCTTTTATAGATCAAATAGTGCAGGTTCTCAAGACTGCCACAGCAGGCATAAATGAACTTTCCGAAAATCCCAAAACACACAATATAATTCTATAGCCACAAGATGTGGCGTACTTGCCAAAACAGACGTTTTGCCTCTCTTTAAAAAATGAAGGAGCTGTGAAAGAAGATATTGTGGCAAGTATTCTTAAAGCTGTTGTTAACCAAACAATAGGAGAACTTGCAAGAGAAGAGATCGTACGATAAAAGGAAACATATGTTTTCTTGGCGATTCTCTTTTCTTTACTGTTTCATAAAATCATTACAGTTGAAATCTGAAAATATATTTTTCCCTGACAACGCTCATTTTTTTTGTTTCTTTTGGAGCTACTTTGTTAAGCTCCGATAAAGAGGTTGCCTAGAACAAGTAAAAGAAAAATTCAGACTATTAGAAAATACGTCTTTTCTCATGATGCTTCAGAACTTCTTCTTTCGTTATTTGCAGATAAAAAAGACTATGATGTATTTTTGAATAGACACAATAAAATGTCTGTTGCTAAAATTAAACTAGAAAATATTAAAGGCGAATTGTTTTTAGGTGTTGACGCAGGATCAACCATCACCAAAGCTGTTTTAATAAATCAAGACAAGTATACTCTTACTACAATTCAAACAACGGCAATTCTCTACAATCCGTAATAGAAATTTAAAAGATATTTATGAAAGACTTCCTCAATTTGCGCAGATAGTCGGAGCATGCGTTACAGGTTACGGCGAAGCCTTACCTTAATTAAAACTGCTCTCAATTTTGGATTGCTGGGAAGTTGAAACAATAGTCCATTATAAAATGGCTTATCGCTTTAATCCTAAAGTATCTTTTATTTTAGATATTGTGGTAGACAAGATATGAAATGTATATATGTCAAAAACGGACTTATAGATAAAATAATTTTAAATGAAGCGTGTCCTTCGGGTTGCGGTTCTTTTATGCAAAATTTTGCTCAGTCGTTAAACCATACAACTCCGGGTTACTCTATTTACAAATCTTGTCTTTAAAGTTGTACTATCAGATAATTCATCAAATGCTTTATTTAATAGCGTGGGACGGACAGTATTCCGTCGCAAACTGTGTGTTTTCTCGCAAAGATGGTTCACGGACATATAGAAAATCTTGTTCAAAAGGGCGTTAAAACTATCTTTTATCCATCGAAGTAAAAGAATTTAAAGACGCTGACAATCATTATAACTGTCCAATAGTGGGGAGCTATCCTGAAGTTATACGTTTAAACATGAGTGTTTTAGAAGAAAAGGGAATAAAATTTTTACAACCGTTTCTTCCTTTTGGCAACACCAAAAGATTTATATACGGGCTTGCAGCAGAATTTAAAGAGTTTAAAATAACAAAAGCAGAATTTAAAGAGTTTAAAATAACAAAAAAGGAACTTGTTGTTGCTGTGCTTAGAGCAAGGATGGCTCTTAGTCTATTTAAAAAAGATATAAAAAAACAAGGATTTTTGCTCATTAAAGAAATTAAAGGGTTAGGAAAATCTACAGTAATTCTTGCCGACAGATCGTATCATATTGACTCTGCAATAAATCACGACGTTGCAGATTTAATTGCATCTCAAGGTATGATAATTTTAACAGAAGATTCAGTGGCGCATTTGTCTGGAGCTCTTCCAAAAATTAATTTTGTCAATCAGTGAATGTATCATTCTCGTTTGCATCGTGCGTCAAATCTTGCTACAAAGATAGATAATCTTGAACTTGTGTAGCTTAATTTCTTTGGCTGTGGACTAGATGCAATTACTGCGGAACAGACTGAAGAAATTCTTTCTAAGGCTGGCAAAATTTATACCATACTAAAAATAGACGAAAGATATAATCTTGGCACAGTGAAAAATACGCATACGATCTTTGTGATTGCAACTATTCAAGGAAAATATTTTTGAAAAAACAAAGTTTTCTGAATTTACGAAAGACATGAAGGAAACTTATACAATTTTGGGACCGCAATTGTCTCCGCTACATTTTCGTCTTGCGGCCTCTGCAATTCGTAAACACGGAATAAATTTAGAGATTCTCTCAAAAGTTAATAAAAATGATATTGAAGAAGGATTAAGATACGTAAACAACGACGCGTGCTATCCTGCAATAGTTGTTGTCGGTCAGATTATAAACGCTTTAAAATCAGGCAAGTATGATTTAAATAAAGCTGCTATGATAATTTCACAAACGGACTGAGGTTGTAGAGCTACAAATTATGTGGGATTTTTAAGAAAAGTAGCAGAAAACGCAGGGTTTAAAAATGTGCCAATTATTTCTTTAAACACAGCAAACTCTTCTCTTAACAAAGCTTTGGGGATTTCTTTTTCTGTTATCAAAGATGCTTTGCTTGCGCTTATCTACGGCGACTTGCTTATGAAATTATCCGATCGTATGCGTCCTTACGAAGCATATGCTAGGCAAACTGATAATTTAGTGGAGATGGATGTGGCTTATGCGTCTTGCAGGCAGGATAGGAAAAACAATATACTTTAATTTTAAAAAACTATTAAGAAAATCGTTAAAGATTTTGACAGTATCGCCATTCAAAAGATAAAAAAATCGTGCGTAGGAGTTGTCGGCGAAATTCTTGTGAAATTTCATCCTGCCGCAAATAACAATTTAGTTTCTGCTTTAGAAAAAGAAGGTGCAGAAGTAATTGTGCCTGATATAACAGATTTTATAAACTATTGTTCATTTGACGATATTTATAAACACAAATATATCGACGGAAGTTTTAAAAATAGAGCGATTGCTTTTATTGCAAGCAGTTATATAGAAAGACTCCGTTCCGTTATAAGAAAAACTTTGAAAAAAGCGCTAATTTTCATACTTATCAAACTACAAAAGACATGGCAAAAAAGCGTCTGAAATTATTTCTGTATGCAATCAAACCGGCAAGGGTCGGCTGTTAACTGCTGAAATGCTTGAGCTTATAGAAAATGGCGTAAACAACATTGTTTGTGTGCAACCTTTTGGTGGCTGTCTGCTAAATCATATAACAGGCAAGGGCGTTACAGCAGTTGATTACGATCCCGTCGCAAGCGAAATTAATCAAATA
>JAIXMY010000038.1:9635-11718 GCA_020328045.1 Candidatus Endomicrobiellum pyrsonymphae | reverse complement strand
GATACAATTACAATAGTTATAGCTGATTTGTTAAAAACTTGGATTTGGTATAATCACAACAGTTGTATTTGATGAGATGATACAATTACATTTGATTGAAGAATCTGTAAGGTTGTGGTGGTTGTTGTGATAGTTGTATTTGACGAGATAATACAATCTCATTTGATTTGATATAATTGATTTTCTTATAAATGCAAAACAAAAAAAGTGGTACTAAAATAAAAGAGGGAAATTTTCACGTGAAGCGATACATAGTACACATTCCCCTAATATCTAAATCTAAATTTATCAAAACCGATAGATAAAAACAAAGGAAGAAATAGTATGGTGACATTACTCTTAAAAGGGAGACATAAAATGATGACATTACGTTTAAAAAGATGTGTAAGCTTGTTTGTTTGCCTTTCTCTGCTCGTTTCGGCATGCTCGCCCGATAAATCCAGCAAAGCTGGTAGCAAAGCTAGTAGCACAGTCGACATGGCAAGAAATCAGTCTAACATCCAAGGGCTCGTCCCGCATACCGACACGAGTGCTGGCAACAACAGATCAAGATGGTATAAACCAACATGGTATACTGTAGCAACAGAACTAGGAGTTGGAATAGGAGTGGGAGAAACAACGAGAAGATATTTTGAGAAGGAAATGAGTACAGAAACGGCATTAGTATTCTACGTACCAACAATAGCATCTGCGCTATTAGCAGGAGAAGCAGCAAGAGCAGTGACGACAGGATTCGAACTGGGACCAGTAGCAGGAGCAGGAGCAGGAGTACTGACAGGAGCAGTGACAGGAGGATTGACAGGAGCAACAATACTCACTACACTCATAAGTATACTGAACGGAAATTTTAATGACCTATTTTCTACAATAGTATTTGGAGGAGTTGGTGGAGCAATTTTAGGGGGGATAATAGGGCTAGCAACAGGAATAGAAACTGGATTTTTTGCTAAGCGCCCCAAAAAACCCGATAATCAGAAACAAAACGTTAACGAAACAACCAACAACGCAACAACAAAAGATAACCCCAAAGCTGAAACAGGAGAAGCAAAAGCATAAACCAGCATAAACCAGCTGTTAGAAAATATGACGGACTACTTTAACTGCTTTTAATTTTTTGACTTTGCAACAACACCGCCACAACAAAAAATAAACCCAAAGCTGAGCCAAAATTTGATTTGATACGGTGTTGTGTCAGAAGAGTAGTAGTAGCGCCATTAGGGAAGTATTGAGTGTAGCGGAGTAATGTGCGGATACAGTTGCAGTTACACATGCAGTGAAGGGGTCAAACAAACTAGACGCTGTAGTAGCTTTAATTAGTTGGTACGACGGTTTTGTTTGGAGTCTATAATATCTAAATCTAAATTTATCAAAAGCGATAGATAAAAACAAAAGAGGAAGTTGTGACAATCTAGGCAACAACGATGCTGGATTGCTTCGTCATTTCGTTCCTCGCAAGGACACCGACAGTATGACGGCATTACGTTTAAGAAGATGTGTAAGCCTGTTTGTTTGCCTTTCTCTGCTACTTTCGGCATGCTCGCCCGATAAATCTAGCAAAGCTAGCGGGTTCACTAGAAACACTGAAGTTGGAGAAGACTCTGTAGAAGAAATAGTCGATTATGTGCCGAGCGCTGGAAATAATAATGACGTCCATCCGGTTAGCTTCTGGAACCGTGAAATCGGGAAAGTCGGAGAACTTAGCATAACGCCCAAACGAATAACATACACAGTAGCTGTCATAGGTGGAATCTTTCTTATATATGGAAGCTATAAATGGGATAGACTGAAGGAGAAAGAGGAAAAGCTAATAAAGGAAATAAATAAACTGAAAGAGCAAAGTAAAACGAAAGAGAAAGAGACACTAGAAACAATGAAAGCGATAGCAGAAAATCAAGAGGAAACGACACATGAAAAAGAAAATAGCAGATCAAAAGAATGAGCTACAAAAAAAAGATTGGCTAATGGAAAAATGAAAAAGAAAATAACATACCAAAATGAAAAAATAGACAACCTAGAAAATCGATTGGAAGAAAGAAATGGGCTACAGGAATTAAGTGATAAAGTACTAGCAGAAAAGCAAAAA
>JAIXMY010000038.1:0-9625 GCA_020328045.1 Candidatus Endomicrobiellum pyrsonymphae | reverse complement strand
ACAACCTAGAAAATCGATTGGAAGAAAGAAATGGGCTACAGGAATTAAGTGATAAAGTACTAGCAGAAAWGCAAAAAAAAATAGAAAAGTACGGCGAAGAGATAAATATAAAAAATGAACTGCTGATAAAAATGCAAGAAACAATAGATGAACAAAAAAAAGAGAAAGATGAGATACTGAAAACAACAAAAGAGATATTAGATAACCAAGAGGAAGCGATACGTGAAAGAGAAAAGCTACTATGGACAACGAAAGAGACACAAGCAGAAATGCAAAAAAAACAGATAGTAAAAATGGAAGAGACAACAAAGGAGTGAGAAGAAAAAAGAAGTTTATTGCGAGAAGACGAGCAGAGTCCCAATTTTTATGACTTTAAATTTTCGCCGAGTTCTCCTATTTCTCCTTCTCATTCTGAGGTTCCTATTTTTCCTTCTCTTTCTGAGCTTGGTATTTCTCCTCCTTCTTCTAGTCCTTCTTCTCCTGTTGAGGCTCCTTCTTTGCCTTTGCCTGTGCCTCTTCCGCCTGTTTCTGTTATTTTGAGAGGAGCAGATGGCGATACAGAGTGGACAAATTCTTCTTTGCTCCCTCCTGGTCTTAATTCTTCTTCGCTGTATCCTGTTGATTTGCATTCCCTTCCTTTTATCCAAAAAGGAGCGCCTCCTCCTGTTTCTGATAGTTGTTTTTTTACTTATTACGATGATGGTAGATTTGTTTTAGTTTATCCGATATGAGTGGTAAGATAGGAATGAGTGGCGCGTCTCTCTTGTGTGAAAGATACAGTCTCTTCGTAGGAAAAGACATAGTTTCTGTATGAAAAAGAGTATAGAGACTAGGAACATATTAAGTGCAAGTTTAAGATATTTACATACAGATGAAGAAATGATAAGAAGATTTGCCAAATATACCACGAGCTGTGGTGGTTGTCGCGTCATTGGTGTTGCATACGCCCTGCAATTTAGTACTGGCGTACAATTTTGTTTGTTGGAAAAAATTAACACATGTATAGGATGAAAATTTCTCAGTATAATTTTGTGGTTAATTTAAATGAAGATAGTTTGTTGCTTTACAATAGCAGAAATAATAATTTAGTGAAACTAGAAAGAAATGTTTATTTTAATTATGTAATAAAGGTCAGTAAAAACGATATAAATTTAAAGATTGATAACGATTTTAAAAAATTATATGAATTGGGATTTATTGTAAATTATAATCGAGATGAAAAAATGAAATTATAATTAACTTTGAAAAAAATAAATACTGCTTCGATGGGTTAAATTTAACAATAGCAATTACAAATGAATGTAATTTGAATTGTATTTTTTGTTATGTGAATAAAAAAATATTTATAAATTATCATTAAAAAATTATAAAAATATTATCAACACCCTGAATTACATGGCGAGTGTGGAGCTTACAAAAATAATGTATTTAGTATAGATGCAAAGGAGAACATTTTTAAGTGTTTTGAAAATGTGTTTAATAAATTTGAATCTATATGAAAAAGGGTTAAAATTGTACTATAGAAGTCTCAAGAAAAGTGAAAAAAAATAATATTGTATTTAATCTTTTTAAAAATTATAAAACAGAAGTTTTCCAATATTTATGCATTGATTTTTTTCTAAAATTCATAAATATAATTTCTGCTTTTTTATTGATGATTTTCATTGATACAGTCAATGTTAGCAACGATTTTATCTTAATTTTTGTGATTTTATACATTTCCGTATTAATTTTCAGCTCAATTTCTGTTTTGTTTAAAACACTCACTTTATATTTATTAGAAAATCAAGTTTTATTTGATTTCAGAAAGGTTATTTTAACAAAATTCTTAAATTCTAAATATAACTGCGACAGTAATCTAAATAAGGGTTCGTATTTATCACAAAGAATTATAAATGACACAGAACTTATAAATAGCTTATTTATAGAGCCAGTGGCAAAGAGCATAAGTTCAATATTCTTTTTAGTTTGTTTGTTGCCGATTTTTTTACAATTTAATTTCCTAATTATTTTGTTGCTTACTCTAAGCGCTACTTTACCATCCTTAGTTTCATCTTTTTTTAATGAAAAAAATCGATATTTTACATCTAAATATCAGGAAAAGTTTGCTCTATATTCTTCAAGATTATCGGATATAGTAGATTCGATTAAAGAAATAAAATTATTTGATATATACAAAAAAGAAACAGACAAGATTGATTCTGAAGCTAAAGATTTAGTTTTGGTAAATGTAAGAAGAGTTTTTTGGGGATTTACATCTGGACAATTTAGCACAGCGTTACAGCATATTATTATTGGTATTTTACTTGGATTTTTGGGATATCAAGTTCAGCAGAAAGTAATTACACTAGGACAAGCAATTTTTATTTGTAATATATCAACAAATCTTTTTAATGTTATTAATGATTTTTGGGTTCTTTATTTTTCTACTAAGAATTCTGATGTTCCTTGGAAAAGAATTAAAAGAATACTGCTTAGAGAATGTGAAAATAAAGATTTTAAATGGGATAATATTAGTAGCGATATTAAAAAAATTAATAGTATAGTTTTTCAAAATGTTTCAGTAGAAAAAAATGGCAGAAATGTATTAAAAAATTTTGATTTAGAGATTATTTCAAACGATAAAGTTGCGCTAGTTGGAAACACCGGAGCCGGTAAAACTACAATTTTAAATTTAATGGTACTTTTTGATAATATATCCSCTGGGGAAATTTTAATAAACAACAAAGATTTATACAGTATAGACATTAAGAATTTTAGAGCTAAAATATCGTATTTCACGCAAGATTCATTTTTATTCAATACAACTATCAGGGAGAACATTCTACTGAATTTGGATTGTAATAGTCTAATAAATCAAAGATATTTAGAAATTTTAAAAATATGCAAACTTGAAAATTTGAATGATAAAAAAGTTGTAGGAAATAAAGGTATATCTGTTTCAGGAGGAGAAAAACAAAGGATAGCTTTAGCAAGATGCTTAATGAAAAATTTTGAAGTTTTATTGTTAGATGAATTCGGGAATTCTATTCATGAAAATATGGAAATGGAAATTTATAGAAATTTGCTCAATTTTTATAAGGATAAAATTATTATTGTTGTTTCTCATAGAGCAAATATTTCTAACTTGTTTGATAAAAAAATTCAATTGTAAATTATTGTTGAGGTATAAATGATTCAAAAACAAATATTTTTCATAAACAATTTGATTATAATAACATCTATAATTTTTGTATTTATTTTTTTTGTTCCAATATTTACAATCAATATTCCCTTAGATTATAAAATCATTGAAAATGATTTAATAGTGAACACAAAAAATATAAATATGCGGAAAGATTTATTTGTAAAACTTGACAATAGTACCATAATTGTAAATCACAATACTGGAAGTTTTAAAATCAATAGATATGACATTCATGGGAATAAGATTATTTTAGATGTACAGCAATTCAATATTGATATAGAGAATGATTTAAAGATATTTTATAATTTTAGAAAAAATGTCATAAGTTATGTTTTAAAAAAAGCTGTGTAAATATAATATACTGAGATTTTTTGTCAATGCAAAATTTGATAGAATATGGGAACGGTTGTCTTGTATTTGGCAATGTAAAAAAGATTGTGTAAAGTTCCAAAGTTGATAGGTGGGTGGGTTGTTTGACTCCACCGTTTTTAGATTATAGGGGTTGCTACGAATTTATTCGCAGTAACTTTGAAATTTATACAGAGTTCTGTTGTTATTAATATTTTAAGGAGCAATCACATGATTAGGTTTACAACGGCTGGCGAGTCACACGGAGAGTCTCTTGTTGTTGTTGTTGAGGGTATTCCTGCCGGACTTATCATAGATGTCAAAGAAATTAATGTAGAGCTTGCGAGAAGGCAAAGAGGTTATGGTAGAGGAGAGAGAATGAATATAGAAACGGATACGGCTAAAATTCTTTCTGGTATGCGACATCAAAGAACTATTGGTTCGCCGATAGCTATAACTATTGCAAATAAAGATTTTAAAAATTGGACAGATGTAATGTCGCCGTCATCTTCTGCATCATGCGGGAAAGCTCTTTTAAGACCTCGTCCAGGTCATGCGGATTTAGCGGGACTTATGAAATACGGCGTAAATGATTTTAGAGATATTCTTGAAAGAGCTTCGGCAAGAGAAACTGCTTCAAGAGTTGTTGCAGGCGCAATATGTAAAGTTGTTTTAAAAGAATTTGGTATAAAAATTATGTCTTACACATTGCAAATCGGAAATATTAAAGCAGATATATCTTCTATAAAAGAAAATAAAATATGGCAAGACTCGGAAAAGTCAGACATAAGATGTCCCGATAAACTTACAAGTAAAAAAATGATGGAACTGATAGACGAAGCAAGAACTAAAGGAGATACTTTAGGAGGGAAGATTGTTGTTATCGCAAAAAATATTCCGGTAGGACTTGGAAGTCATACGCAGTGGGATTTAAAACTTGATGGGCGTTTAGCTCAGAGTTTAATTTCAATACAGGCTTTTAAATCTGTTGAGTTTGGAGCTGGGACAAAGCTTGCGGAACTTTTTGGATCTATGTCTCACGATGAGATTTTTTATAATAAGACAAAAGGGTTTTATAGAAAAACAAACAGAGCAGGTGGAATTGAAGGCGGTATGAGCAACGGTGAATCTATAGTTATAACTTGTACTATGAAAGCTATTCCTTCGCTTGTAAATTCTCTCCATTCTGTAAATCTTGCTACAAAAAAGATGGCTAAAGCCGAAGCTGTAAGAAGTGACGTTTGCGCAGTGCCTGCTGCGGGTGTTGTTGCCGAAGCTGCAGTTGCCATAGAACTTGCAAAAGCATTAACAGAAAAATTTGGCAGCGACTGTATAAACGATATGAAAAACAATGTTAATAGTTATAAAGAAAGATTAAAGGCAATATAAGTGAATAGTCAATCAAAAAGAAAATCCATAATATTTACAGGTTTTATGGGGACAGGCAAAACAGAAACAGGTAAAATTGTGGCAAAAAAACTAAATATGAGTTTTTTTGATACAGATGATTTAATAGAACGAAAAGCAGATCTTTCAATAAACGATATTTTTAAGAGATATGGTGAAGCTTGTTTTAGACGGATTGAAACTGAAGTGATAAAAGAAATATCAAAAGAAGAGTCTGTTGTTATCGCTTGTGGCGGAGGGGTGGTTTTAAATCCTGAAAATATAAAGGTTTTAAGACAGAGAGGAATAATAATAAATCTTTGCGCTTCTGTTGAAGTTGTATATGAAAGATTAAAAAATAGCGCCGATAGACCTCTTCTAAAGTGTAAAAATCCTTTAATAGAAATCAAGAAACTCTTAGATGTTAGAAAAAGTGTTTACGCGGATTATGATTTTACTTTCAATACGGATGGGTTAATGGCAAACGAAGTCGCAGATTGTATTTTGAATAAACTTAATATAAAGTTAGTTGATTGTGAGGTTACTTGACTACAGAGCAGAATGAGTTTTTGTCTGCTCTCTTTTTGTGCGAAACTGTTTGACAGAACTTTGAATATAAGTTTTAATGTTTGTATCAAAGTCAATAGGAGAAGTAAGTGTTTAAAAAAATGTTGGTTTTGGCTGTTTTTGTTTTTTCTTTTGCTTCGTTATCTCTTGCAAATAAAACATGTGTAGTAGATACTCCTACAGCAGGCGCTTTGAGTTATGGCGCGTATGACGTGGGGGTTAGATGTTTTTCGTCGGGTAATATTATTTCAAACATTAATTTCGGCGTTTTCAAACTTCTCAATATCGGCGTGTCTTGGGAGCTTGACAAACTTATAGGGAAGGATCAAGTTCAAGTTGCGGTTCCTGCTTTGAATGTTAAATTAAGACTTTACGGAGGCAGTATGGTTCTGCCGCAATTAGCAATAGGCTATGACGGTCAAGGATATTTTATTGATAATGATTATTCATGGAAATATTTGCAGAGAGGAAAAGGTTTGTATGTGGTTATTGGCAGGGAACTTTTTATGGATGGTTTAATGCTTAATGTCGGCGCTAATGTAAACAATTCAAAAGCCAAGGTCTATGGATTTATAAATGTGATGGTTCCTGTGTATAAAGAAGTGGTATATTTTATGACCGAATATGATAATATAAATTACTTTCCTCATGCAAGGCTTAACTGCGGTTTAAAGTTTGCTTTAACGGAATACGTAGATGTGGACTGTATTATTAGAGATTGTTGGGGGAAAGAAAGTGTTGGAAGAGTTCCAAATGAAAGAGTTTTCAGAATCAGTTATTCTGGGAAATTTTAAATCTCTAACAATAATTGTTTATAACAAAAGAGAGATGTAACAAGTATAAGTTTGAGAGGGCGCATGGAAACAACTTTTGATTTTGAACAGCCAATAGTGGAGATTGATAAAAGGATTGACGAATTAAAAGGATCTTCTGTGAGTGGTAATGTGGATCTGTCTGAGCAAATTAAAGATCTTGAAACGACAAGGGACGAACTAAAACAAAAAATTTATAATTCATTGTCTCCTTGGCAGAGGATACAAGTTGCAAGGCACCCTCAAAGACCCTATTCTGCAGATTATGTGAGATTAATATTCAATAATTTTGTAGAACTTTGTGGCGATAGGGTTTTTGGCGACGATCAGGCAATTTTGTGCGGTATTGCTGAGATTGATAATAGGTCAGTTGTTGTTATAGGTCATCAAAAGGGCAGAACTCTCGAAGAAAATATGGATAGAAATTTTGGTATGGCTCACCCTGAAGGGTACAGGAAAGCCATGAGAATTATGAAACTTGCCGAAAAATTTAACAGACCTATAATAACTTTTATAGATACGTCAGGAGCATATCCCGGGATTGCTGCTGAAGAGAGAGGTCAGGCTGAAGCTATCGCAAGAAATTTAAGAGATATGTCGGATTTAAAAGTCCCTGTTATAAGCGTTGTTGTCGGCGAGGGTGGTTCCGGAGGAGCGTTGGGGATAGGTGTTTCCAATAAAGTTTTAATGCTTGAAAATTCTTATTATTCAGTTATTTCGCCTGAGGGATGCGCCGCAATACTCTTTAGAGATGGCTCAAAAGCGGCTGAAGCTGCAACAGCGATGAAAATAACAGCTAAAGATTTATTGGGTCTAAAAGTTATAGATGAAGTTATAAAGGAACCTTTGGGCGGCGCTCATTACGACTATACAAAAGCGGCAACGAATATCAAAACCGCATTAAAGAAATATCTTGGCGAATATGATGGTCTAAGCGGTAAAAAAATTGCTGAGGAAAGGTATTTGAAATTTAGAAACATTGGCGTTTATGAAGATGTTGCAAAATCTAAAAATAACCGTAAAAAGACAGTGAAAAAGAAGTCTCAAAAAAATAGGAGGAAATAAAATGGCTCTAGCAACGGGTAAGCAAATTTTGGATGAAGCGAAGAAAAAGAACTACGGAGTAGGCGCGTATAATGTCAACAATATGGAGCAGATACAGGCAATTATGACTGCTGCAAAAGAAACGCAGTCCCCCGTGATTATTCAGGCAAGCAGAGGCGCATTAAAGTATTCTAATTTTACGTATCTTGGTTATTTGATGAAAGCCGCAGTTGTCGAAAATCCGGATATTCCTGTCGCAATGCATTTGGACCACGGCAACTCTTTGGAGACGGTAATGAAGGCAATAGATCTTGGATTCTCGTCCGTTATGATAGACGGTTCTCTTATGGAAGACGGTAAAACAGCGTCAACTTACGATTACAATGTAAAAGTTACGCGTTCCGTTGTTGAGTATGCTCATTCGAAAGGCGTTTCTGTTGAAGCAGAAATCGGTACTCTAGGAGGTCTTGAAGATGGTGTTGGGTCAGGGGCAATACATTTAACAGATCCTAAAGAAGCAAAAAAATTTGTAGATGAAACGAGCGTAGATTCTTTGGCTATAGCAATAGGCACCTCTCACGGCGCGTATAAGTTTAAAGGCGCGGCAAATCTTGCGTTTAATGTTCTAAAAGAAATAAGGGCTTTAATTGATATTCCCATCGTTCTTCATGGAGCTTCATCTGTTCCTAAAGAATTAATCGACGAAGTAAACAAATACGGAGGCAAAATGCCGGGAGCAACAGGCGTGCCTATGGAAAGTTTGCAGGAAGCAATTAAGCTTGGAGTATCAAAAATTAATGTCGATACAGATGGGAGACTCGCGATTACATCTGCGATAAGAAAAGTTTTTATAGAAACTCCTGAGAAGTTTGATCCTAGGGATTATCTCGGACCTGCAAGGACTGCTCTTGCAAGTCTCATAGCTTCAAAAATGAAAGCTTTCGGAACTGCCGGACACGCAAAAGATTACGCTCCTCAAAGTCTCGGGGACATGAAAAAATTTTACGCAACAGAATAGATTCTTTAAAAAGCTGTAAAAATTTTGTAGGACACCTGTGAACAAAATTGGTCGATAAATAAGAAAATATTCTATTACAGTCCGTCCGAGTAGGCGCGGATTGAGGTTAAAACAAAGGAGGTCTCAAATGTCCCTTTACATTGTAAAGAAAATTCAGCTTTCTTCAGTTCTTAAAGTCTTGCCCGTTATTTATGTAGTCTCTGCGGCTCTTCTCGGTTTGTTCGTAGTCTTTTTTCCACAAACCGGTTCATTATCTGCAGAGTTTAGCTTTGGCCAAAAAATGGTTGCATGGATAGGTCTTGTAGTTATCTACACTGTTATAGCGATAATACCGACTATTATAATGGTGTGGTTGTACAATTTTGTAACATCAAAATTGAATAACGGTATTGTAATTTCTCTCGAGCCTAAAGAATAAGAAATCGTTATTGGTTGCTATGCCGGATGCGGTTTCGGCATAGTAGTTTTGGTAGTGTAGATGTAAGAGATATATCGTAAAAAGTGGCGCTAAAATAAAAGAGGGAAGTTTCACGTGAAGCGATACATAGTTCACATTCCCATAATCTCTAAATCTAAATTTATCAAAATCTATCAAAGAGCGATAGATAGAAACAAAAGAGGAAATAGTATGATGACATTACCTAAATTTGTTTTTATCTTTGATATTTGGTATCATATAGAAACAAAAGAGAAAGTTGTGACAATCTAGACAACAACGATGCTGGATTGCTTCGTCATTTCATCATCGCAAGGACGCCGATAGTATGATGACATTACAATTTAAAAGATGTGTGAGCTTGTTTGTTTGCCTTTCTCTGCTCGTTTCGGCATGCTCGCCAGATAAGTCTAGCAAAGCTAGTAGCAAAGCTAACGAGTTCGCTAGAAACACTAAAGTTGAAGGAAGCGGAGAAGAACCGATAACAACAATCGTAGAAGATGAAAAAGAGAAAGAACTATTACCACCCAATTCCGGCAACTCCTTCTGCGATAAACACAAATGGTGCAGTGTTCCTAGAGATACGTGGGGAACTATCACATCGGACCGTGAAATCGGGTGGTAATAGTTCTTTCTCTTTTTCATCTTCTACGATTGTTGTTATCGGTTCTTCTCCGCTTCCTTCAACTTTAGTGTTTCTAGCAAAGCTAGTAGCAAAGCTAACGAGTTCGCTAGAAACACTAAAGTTGAAGGAAGCGGAGAAGAACCGATAACAACAATCGTAGAAGATGAAAAAGAGAAAGAACTATTACCACCCAATTCCGGCA
>JAIXMY010000037.1 GCA_020328045.1 Candidatus Endomicrobiellum pyrsonymphae | reverse complement strand
TATTTCTTTTCTGTTTAATATCCCCAAATGTAACCTAAAATACAAAATCAGCCGTTCTGTTTCGTTGTACCTTTGAAACTCTATAGCTTTAAAATCGTTCCATTCGTTAAAACTCCTTCGCTGTGAAATTGTTTTAAAAATGTCCCTTTTCCCTTTGCGAATTTGGTTTCTTATAAACACTAAAAATCTCCAGTAAATTTACTGCTAAATTTTCATCTAAAATCGCAGACTTAAATTCCCTGTTATTTACCTGTTATTTACCTGTTATTTTGCCACAAAAATTGCCGTTTTTGCATTAAAACGTATTGAAAAGTCAACTATTTTGCTGTTATCCCTGTTATTTTTCAGCTAAAACATGCCTTTTTTGACCCTTTTTTGACCCTTTTTTTGACCCTTTTTTGAACCATTTTTTGGAGGACTTAGTCCTGCGGACTTAGTCCGATGTTTTTTTATCAAATTTTAACCGCTTTTTGGATTAAATGCCCATTCTAATCCGCTTGTGTTTTACGCTAAATTTTGCCCGTTTCCTTGCTTTTAAACGCCTCTGAGAACTAAGTTCTGATGTGACTAAGAGTCCTGCGGACTTTGTCCTTGAGGGCTATGCCCTCCAGCAAAATGTTTTTCTGCAATTAAGTTCATCGGATATTCGTCAGACTGTTTGTCAAAGATTTTTATAATCCCGTTCTTGAAGGACTTAATCCTGAGGACTTTAATCCTGAGAACTTAGTCCTTTTGGCATTCTTCAACTCCTCTTTCAAGAGTGTCTATTTTCCTTTGCACGCAAACAGCATACTTTTTTAATAGCGGGTCAGTCTCTAATTTGTTTTTTATATCATCTATTTCAGCTTTTTTTGTTGCAATACTTAGTTTCGTATATTCGATTTTAGCTTCTATATCAATATCGCCAAGCTCGTTAGTCAGTCTAGCGAGTTCTTTGATACGCTCTTCATAAAAAGGTCTTTTTTCATCAACGAGCTGGCGGACTCTCATGCTGATGTAATCGTACTCGTTCTGCTTAACTTTAGCTTTTATTGCCACTTCTAGCCGTTCGTTACGTTTGCGATTTTTGTCTATCTGCTCAACAATCGTCGCTAGATTTAAATCGTACACTCTTTGTTTAACTATTTCTGCCACTGCGTCATCTACTTCAGCTACTTCGTATCCTTGTTCTATCACTGATACCGTAATTGTCTCTAACACCTCGTCGTCAACTTTGCGATTTTGAAGTAAAAACATTTTTTGTGTGGCGGCAAGAATTTTAAACCTTTCTTCATCGCTCCTGCTTTTTTTCTCAAAAATTTCTTTTTCAAATTTGTGAATGCTAAGCCTTTTCATTTTCGCTACCCTTTGTCCATTTCCAAAAAATTCGTTCCACCCGCTTTTGCGATGCCCCTTTTCCAGTTGCTTCGTCCTCGTTTTGGCTATATCGATATTCCAAAACTTTCATGAAGTTCGTGTCATTTTCGATAAGCCAATCAAAAGTTACTTTCCAACGCTTCTCGCCTTCCCCTCTCAAAAATGGCTGTCGCTCAATCGCTACAAGTATCTCCCCAAAATTCCTAAACTGCGGTCGCATAAACCGCAGTTTTAGCCTTCTTCTTCGTTCAGGCGTTAAATCCATAACTTTCGCAAATACAGGGTTTTTAACGCAAAACGCATTCCAAAAGTTCACGGCGTTGCCTGCAAAAAGGTTAAATTTCCCTTCTTTCTCTCCCTCTTTTTCAGGTTTATCCTTCCCCCCTAAACATCATCCTAAAGTTAAAAACTATTTGAATAAAAAATATATCCAAGCCGAAAAATCAAAATTTATCTGTTTCTTTGAAGGGAGCGGCAAAGCGCTTGATGAGGAAGTCTTATCATCAATGTTTATAAAACTGAAAAAGAAAATCAACGCAGAACATAAAAGAAAAATATTAAACAACAACTTTTCACTTCATAGTCTTAGACACAAATTCATAACTACGCTTATTAATTCGGGGCAACCTATAAAAAAGATTAGTGGAATAGTAGGTCGTGCAAGTATCGCGATGATAGATTAGATGCACGTTTTAATCACAAAATGCAAAATATCGACGAGGTTAAAAGCGCTTATAAAAAAGCTAAGCGCTCATCTCATTTTAGCTGTTTAAAGCGAAATCATCTTATAAATCTTATAAGATTTCTCACAAGTTCTAAAATTGCTTAAAAAATATGAAGCGAATGAAGCTCAGCAACAAGAATTTTTGGCGCTTTTGTTTTGTCTGATAAAAATACGAAGAGAAATTTGACTTTATCTCTTAAAAAAACATAGAATAACGCTATTATGCCAACAATTAAAATCAATTCAGAAAAATGCAAGGGTTGCGGTTTGTGTATAAAAGCTTGCCCTAAGCAGTGCGTAGCTTTTTCAAAGCAATTTAATAAAGCTGGATATCATTGGGCAGTTTTAGAAAAAGAAGATACCTGCATAGGGTGTGGTTTTTGCTATATGGCATGTCCCGACATCTGTATTGAGGTTTATAGATGAAGAAACTTACTAAAGGAAATGTTGCTCTCTGCGAAGGAGCGATTGCAGCAGGTCTTAAATCTTACTTTGGTTATCCCATAACGCCTCAAAATGAAATTCCAGCCTATCTTTCAAGAAAAATGGTTGAGTTAGGAAGAGTGTTTATTCAAGCCGAATCAGAAATTGCAGCAGCAAATATGGTTTTAGGAGCAGCTGTTACAGGTGTAAGAGCCATGACTTCGTCGTCTTCTCCTGGGATATCCCTAAAACAAGAAGCAATTTCTTATATGGCAGGAATGGAAGTACCAGCGATTATAGTTAATGTACAAAGAGGCGGTCCAGGTCTTGGTAATATTTCCGGTTCACAATCAGATTATTTCCAAGCTGTAAAAGGTGGCGGACACGGAGATTATAAAATAATCGTTGTATCTCCAAACTCCGCCCAAGAAATGTATGAAACAGCTTATGATGCTTTTGATTTAGCTGAAAAATACAGGATTCCTGTTATGATACTTGCAGATGGTATAACTGGACAAATGATGGAACCCGTGGACTTCAATAAACCCGAAAGAAAAGATTTTATTAAACAAGATTGGGTTTTGGACGGCGCTAAAAACAGAGAACCTAGATCGATTAAATCTCTTCTTATGGGAGAAGGCGCTTTAGAACAACATAATATCAAACTGCAACAAAAATACAACAATATAATCGAAAATGAAGTTAAATATGAATTATATACGATTGAGGATGCCGACGTTATTTTAATTGCTCACGGCATTTCTTCAAGAATAGCCAAGTCAGCAGTAAAACTTGCAAGAAAAAATGGCGTTAAAGCAGGACTTTTAAGACCCAAAACATTATGGCCTTTCCCTTCAAAAATAGTAAACTCTATTGCTAAATCTAGTTTAAATTTTTTAGTTGTCGAGCTAAATCACGGACAAATGATTGAAGATGTAAAACTTGCAGTTAACGGCAGATCTAATGTTGAATTTTTAGGCAAAGCCGGTGGCGGACTTGTTACAGAACAAGAAATACTAGAGAAAATTAAACATATTATAGTCGGCTAACTTTATATTGATGTATTGCATCAATATAAAGTTAGCCGACTATAAGGCAAGTTTTTAGTTTTAGGGAATCTATGGAAAAAATATTATCAAAACCTCAAAGTTTAAAAGACACTGTTTTGTCTTATTGCCCCGGATGCGGTCACGGCGTTATTCACAGACTTGTGGCCGAATGCATAGATGAACTAGGTGTAAGAGAAAAAACAATTGCCGTAGCTCCGGTAGGTTGCGCAGTGTTTGCATACGATTATTTTAATTTTGATGTTACAGAAGCCCCCCACGGAAGACCTCCAGCTGTTGCTACAGGTATAAAAAGAACAAATCCAGACAAATTTGTATTTACTTATCAAGGCGATGGAGATATCGCAGCAATCGGAATGGCAGAGACCATACACGCAGCAAATAGAGGCGAAAATATATCCATTATATTTGTAAACAATGCAAATTACGGTATGACCGGCGGGCAAATGGCACCAACAACATTAATAGGTCAAGTTACAGAAACTACGCCTTTTGGGAAAGATGCCAAAAGAGAAGGTTATCCAATAAAACTTTGTGAACTTCTTTCAACACTGGAAGGGACAACATATCTTGAAAGAGTTGCTATACATAATCCACAAAACATAATAAAAGCGAAAGCAGCAATAAAAAAAGCTTTTCAGTACCAAATTGATGGAAAAGGTTTTTCTTTAGTCGAAGTTATTTCAAACTGTCCGGTTAACTGGAGAATGACACCCCTTAATTCTGTAAAATGGATTGAGGAAACATTCATAAAGTTTTTCCCTCTTGGATTAGTAAAAGATAATGTTGAAATTTGATGTATGAAACATAATTATCACAAAATAAAAAGCAGATGATTGAACTTATTCAGTCACCCGCTTTTTATTTGTTGTTTTAAATCCTTAAAATATTTAATCTAAATATTCACGTAATGACCTACTTCTACTCGGATGTCTTAATTTTCTGATAGCTTTTGCTTCAATTTGCCTTACCCTTTCTCTTGTTACGCCAAACTTCTTGCCAACTTCTTCAAGAGTGCTTGGATAGCCTACGCTTGTACCATATCTCAGACTTATAATTTCTGCTTCGCGTGGAGACAGAGTGTTCAAAACTTTTTCGAGTTCAAGCTGCAGTCTGTATTGCTGCGTTTTAACTACAGGATTCGGACTGCTTCGATCTTCTATAAAATCCTCCAAACGCGAATCCTCTTCTTCCCCTACAGGCGTTGCAAGAGAAACGGGTTCCTGCATCATTTTTAATACTCTCCTGATTCTGTCAGTTGAAAGTCGCAATGCTTTTGAATACTCTTCTATCGTAGGCTCTCTTCCCATATCCTGCTGATATCTCTTTTTAACTTTTGTAAGTTTTGAAATAAGTTCTTTCATATGAACAGGAATTCTTATAGTTCTCGACTGATCTGCAATAGCGCGATTAATAGATTGTCGTATCCACCACGTAGCATAAGTTGAAAACTTAAAACCTTTTTTCCATTCAAATTTTTCTACCGCTTTTGAGAGACCAAGATTTCCCTCTTGGATTAAATCTGACAATTCCAAATTGCTAACACCGATATGTTTTTTTGCAATCGAAACAACAAGTCTAAAATTTGCTTCAATAAGTTTCATTTTATCTCTATGTATAATTTCCTCAAGCTCTCTAATTTTTCTATCGGTTTCAATCATATCTTCCGTACTTATAGTGAAACTTTCCTGCATATTAGTCCGTTTTGCTAAAAGAGCTTTTACTCTTGCAATATCTTCAGCGGTACCTTTTATAGTGACCCCTGTATGTTTTTTAAAATCAACCGCGCTAATTTTACCCGCTTTATAAAGTTCAAACAATGTTTGAACTTTAGGCAAAGAATTTTTATATTTGCGTTCGAACCTTTTTGAGTCATCTTTTATCTCATTTAATTTCTGAGCTATTGTTTTAATTTTATTAACAAGTCTTTTGATCTTATCCTGATTAAGATTAAGCCCTATAACTAAACTAATAACTTTGCTGCGAAGTTCTTTGATTTTTACCTGATAGCGTTCTTTATTTTTTTTCGATATAGACTTAACCTTCAATTTCTGTTCATAAGAATTTATACTTTTTTCAATATGACTTATTTTCTTTACTGCTGTTTTTATTTTTACGCCCATCCCTCTTAACTGAGCCTGAGACTTTCTTCCTCTTGGCATCAATTCTTTAGTTGTCATTTCCTGTTGACTTATAAGAGTTTCCCAATTTCTGATTTCCTTTATTATAAGAGGAGATTCTAAAACTACAGATTTTAATTCCTTCTCCTTTTCTCTTACATTTTTTGCAAGTTCTATTTCTACCGACCTCTTAAGCAAAGGAACTTTTGCCATTTCACTTAAATACATTCTTACAGGATTCATATCTTCTTCTTCTTCACTTGCTACTTTTACTGACTGCTCTATGGCCTCGCCATTGTTCTTTTTCGCTTTATCAGAAAGATATTCCTCCTTATCGTATATAATCTTAATCCCCAAATCCTCTAAAGTTACAAAAAAATCGTCAATTTTTTCAGCAACCATAGACTTTTGCAAAATACTATTACTGATATCTTCGTAAGCAAGATACCCTTGCTCTTTACCAACGTCAATCAATTCCTGAAATAAATCTCTTTTTGCCATTTCATTTCCCCGATCCCTTTAAAAGAGCCGTCAATTTTTTATACTCGTCAAACATATCCGCATCTTTTTCTTTTTTGCCTTCGCTCATCAGAAGAACCTCTTTTTCAAGTTGATGTCTTCTTCGTTTCAATATAGCTGACTCAATATCTTTTAAAATGATTCTAAAAGCTTCTTCAATATTGTTATATTCTATTGCATTTAAAGTGAGCTCGGAAAACCAATTTCCATCTTCCGGAGACAATTCGTTTAATATCTCTGCATCGCTTAAACCCAACATCATCAAATTAAAAACTTTCTTGCATCTTGCGTCTTCAAAAAAACTACCACTAATTCTTTCTACATAGTCTCTATTATTTAAAACAAGATTTAGAAGATTTTCTTCTAAAGACATCAAAACTTTTTTATCTTTAACAACTCGCAAAGTTAAACTTTTCTCATCATTATCTATATAACCCTTGAACTTTAACTTTTGCTTCTTTTTAAACTCTTTCCAAACTGCTTCTTCATCAACGTTTAAACATTGAGATACAGTTTTTATCCATTCTCTCTGAATAATAACATTAGAACTCTTTGCTACAAAATCTAAAAGATTAGATATAGCCCTAGCTTTTATCTCAGGAGAATTTTTCTTACCATCTGAAGACAACTCTCCATATACTCTTGCAATCATAAAATCAATTGTATTTTTTGAACTATCCTCAAGGAGCTTTAAAAAACTTTCTCTCCCATACATATTGAGATACTCATCAGCATCAACATTTTCAGGCAAAGCTGAAACTTTACTTTCCACGCCATTCTCAACCAATATTTCAAGAGATCTCTGAACCGCAGTTCTGCCAGCATTGTCGGAGTCAAAAAGCAATGTAACACTATCAGAATATCTTGCAATTAACTTTGCATGATTTTGAGTAAAAGCAGTGCCGAGCGATGCGACAGCTCCGTTTATTCCAAATTGCTGTGGAATAATAACATCCATATATCCTTCGAGGACAATAATTTTCCTTTCTTTGCGAAGCTTAGGCAGAGTTTGAAATAAACCGTAAAGATTTGACGACTTTGAGTAAACAATCGTTTCGGGAGTGTTTAAATATTTAGGATCTTGATTTGCGATAGTTCTTCCGCCAAACGCCACCACCCTCCCCTGGACATCAAAAATGGGAAAAACAACTCTTTCCGACATATATTCAAAATAAGCGCCACTTTTAGTTTTTGTTATCAAACCTGCCTTAGAAAGCTCATCTGCCGTAAAACCTTTTTTTAAAGCCGACTGTATAAGCTGTCCTTTAGAAGCAAATCCAAGTTTAAACTTATTTACCGTTTCGCGTGTAATTCCGCGTTTTTCAAGATACTCTCTCGCTTTGTTAGCGCTTGAGCTCTCAAGTAAATACCTATGGTAGAATATAGCCGAATTTTCCAAAATGTCAAATAATCTTGTTTTTTCAGATATTCTAACTGTATCTTGATTTGTTTCTTGAATTGCTATACTTGCTTTTTTAGCAAGCTTCTTTACAGATTCAATCCACGATATATTATCAGCAAGCATCACAAACTTAAAGACATCGCCGGCAGAATTGCATCCAAAACATCTAAAAATACCTTTCTCCGGACTTACAACAAAAGATGGAGTTTTTTCATTATGAAAAGGACAGCACGCTTTCCAATTACGTCCTGCCCTTTTTAAATTTGGCAGGTACTCCTTTATCACAGATTCTATATTATTTGCGAGTCTTACTCTTTCAATAATATCTTCAGATATAGTCATTTTATCTTCTAAATCTTCTAAAACCGGAACATTCTATAAATTCAAGTTTTTCAGAAGTTCTACTCTCAAGTTTATCAAAAAGTAAATTTAGCCCTAAATTATCAGAAGAAATATGCCCGGCTAAAACAATATTTAGATGGTGCTTCTCCACCTCTTTTACACCTTCAGGACTTAAATGCATTGCAATTATAGTACTCACGCCAGCAACTTCCAATTTTTCAAAGGACTCAAGAGGACCTTCTGTTCCACCCGTCATATCCACAAAAATCTTGCCGCATCTAGAATAATCGCTCCCGTTTAAAATAAACGGAGCATGTCCGATTTTTATCGCATGCTGATACTCAGGGAATTTATTTAACAATTCAACTATTTCTTTTAAATATGTAGGACTTGCTGCATCTATTTCTTTTTGCAAAAATGAGGCAACATGATTATCTGCAACGCTGTGAGCTGTCATCAAGGGTATATTTAAAAGTTTTGCGGCATCATAAACTCTTTCATTGTTTTGAGGAAGCACACTTCTGTGTACTGCTCTAATGCTTTCAGCAACTATTTTCTCAGTAACATTTATAGGAATTCCCTGTTTGTTTAAGATGTCAATCTGCATCCCCAAAACATTGGAAAACGTCGAATAGGCATACCCTTCAGGATGATGAGCTATAATCAAATCAATTTTAGAACCTAAATTTATAAGATGTTTTGCAAGCAAAAGTTCCTGTGTTTCTATATCTATTCCTACCATAACAGTTTTGACTTCAATATCTTCATTACCGTATAGGATTCTTGAATCGTAATAAGGATTTGTAAGACTTTCTATATCGTAATTCTCTTTCTTCTGGCTCGAAAGAACATCGTATTCTTCTTTGCGTTTTAACAAATCAAGCTCTACAGCGCCTATACCCCTGGGATCTGCTTCAATTCCTTCTTTTACAAATATTTTTTGTATGTCTTTTAATTTCATTTTCCACCATCTTAAAACAAAAGGGAGCGCATGTCAGCAATGCAGCCAAACACCCTCCCCCGTTTTTTTATTTTTGCTTATTTAGACCATCTACTATCTTTAAGCATTTTACGACGTATTTTCCTCTTTGTCTCTGCAAGTCTTTCTTTCTTCAAAACGCTTGGAGTTTTGTGAAATTCACGTTTCTTTATTTCTTGCATCACTCCGTTTCTTTCACATTCTCTTTTAAAGCGTCTTATGACTTCTTCAATAGACTCGCCCTCTCGCACTTTAACATTGACCATTTTTCTAAAAACACCGCCTTTCTTAAAAAAGATTATAGTTAACTAATTCCATATTGTTGCTTTAAATTATCCCGGAGGCCAGCCAAACAACCGACCGCCAAGGAGATGATAATGTATATGGAAAACTGTTTGTCCACCATCAATCCCACAGTTACTAACCAAACGAAACCCATTTTTCATCTCGAGAAATTGTTTTGCAATTTTTGCCACTACAACTTGAATATGTCCCAATATTCTTCCATCCTCACCCATAACAACATCCAATCCACTTATATGCTTTTTAGGAATAATAACTACATGAACCGGCGCTTGAGGATTCACATCCTTAAAAGCAAAAACTTCTTCGTCATCATACACTTTATGAGAAGACATTTTTCCCGCGCCTATCTTACAAAAAATACAATCCTCTAGCATTTTAGCCTTATTTCAACTATTTATTAAGAATGTAGAAAACCCCGCAGAGTGTAACAGATTTTACAGAAAATAGCAAATGGCTGGACAAACACACCACTCGCATTATCCATCTTTATTAAAAAATTTCGAAGCCATTAAAATATCCTTGAAAATTTGCGCTTTAAGAAGTTCAATATTCGCAAATTTTTTTTCGTTTCTTATTTTTTTTAATAGCACAACTTTGGTTTTGGATTTTTTCCATACGCCTTGAAAATCAAGAATATGTGTCTCAGGAATAATGTTATTTCCCCTGTTAAAAGTAACGCGAGCGCCGATGTTTGTAATTGAAGGATATATCCGCTCACACTGTGATATAAGACTTAAAAAAACTCCTTTAGGAAGAAGTTTACCGCTATCTACTTGCAGATTCACCGTTGGACAACCAAGCTGCTTACCCATACCATTCTCTTTAAACGGCATCCCTGTAAAATAATACTTTCCCCCTAGCAATTTCTCCGCTTTTTTTAAATCGCCTTTTTCAATCAGTATTCTTATCTGTGATGACGAAATCTTCCTTGAAGCATGTTTCAAAGGTTTTATAATGTTTACTTTTACATTATTATTCTTTGCTTTTCTCTTAAGCCAGCTAATATCGCCCTCTCTATTTTTACCAAAAGCAAAAGTAGATCCGCATATTATTTCTGAAACATTAAGAGTATCGCGTAAAAATTCATCAAAAAACTCATCGGGAGTACACAATAGAACTTCTGAAGGAACCTCTATTACAAAAATTTCGTCTATACCAAGAGATTTTATTGCCTCTAACTTTTCTTCAAACGTCATAAGCAAACCGTCGACCTTCCTTACGGGCTTTTTAAGTACAATTACTATACTTTTAAAATTGTTTTTCTTTGCGCCAAATAAAGTCTTGCTTATAAGAAGTCTGTGTCCTTTGTGTAACCCATCAAAAGTTCCAATGGTTATTACTGATTTTGTAGTCATTTTGCTAACTCTAACAATTTCTCACAAGGTATTAATTTTTCCATTATTTTGCCGGGACTCTCCAAATCATCAAAACTTAAAGCATTTTGACATCAAAAACGCCTATAACATCTCTTCTTAAAGTTTTAACAGTCGCCTCACACTCTAGAAGATCACCCAAATCTCGAACCAACGTCCTTCGTATAACTACTTCTTTGGGTTGGGGCGACCTGCAACCCTGACATCAGATATAAAGCAGATAGTACTATTGCTAATAACGTCCGAGAAGCGTGTGTCACATTATACGCCCCTTTATATAATATCATCGTCAGTTGCGCTACTGAGTCTAGCGTCTCTAAGTCTATCAGCGCTCTAGTCCACATTTTGCATTTGTCTTACCCGCGCTTCATGGAACAACGGGCTAGAGGAGCTTGAGTACGAAGCTGAGGACGAGCTGGAAGACAGAAATAAAGAAGAACGAACTGAGGGACACGAGTAACTACGCTTATCTGGAGGACGTGAGACCAGCACTTTCTCAGGATACGAGGCGGAAGACGAGCTGTCAGATGAGCTGGAAGACGAAATAGACGAAATAAAGAACGAACTAGAGGACGAGTAACTACGCTCAGATAGCTTGTTTGACCACATCACTGTCTCCAAATACTCTTCATAAGACGCGAGTTTTGGATAGCGCCGCATGGGATTAAATCTTTTCCGTTGCCCATGTTTATTCATAAAAAACTCTTCACTGCGTATCTTTACCGAGACACCAATGTCGTGTAGCGCCCTAGTTTTTTCTTCATTTAAATCTATTCCCGTTTGAATGGAATATGATTTAACGAACGGCGCGGAAGTCTCAGAGTATCCGGGGACGACTGTCGTTATAAATAAAGTCTCTGCCGTGTTGCTACCTACAGTTCTGAACATCTTCGCGGGTTTCGTCCACCATTTATGCCATTTACATAGACCAAACAACGTTACAACTGTTTCCACAACTGTACCTGCTCCTATTGCCATTCTTTTTGGAGTTACGCTAAATCCTGCGACGTTGCCGATTTCGCGATTCCAAAAGCCAACGGCAGGAGCGCTACGAACAACGTGATGAGCAGAGGTTGCAACTGCGGGCGCGTGAACTAATCCGAACCGGTAAGTTTGCCCGTTGCGGGAGTTGCCCGACTTCGAACAGCCGACAATTAGTAAAGATAAACAAGTTAATAATGCCACATATTTCTCCAGCATCGCGTAGAGTTCCATATACCATTGAATGTTCGTCTGTGTCTTCGATCATATCCTCTGCGTCTGACGGACTTACAATAGCGCTTTTAAGTCCTGTCTTGTACCTTAAAAATCTGACGGGCTTGCCACGTTAAGGCTTTGAGCTTCTTTGAGTAGCGTATTAAACTCGTCTGTCGTTAGAACGAACTGCATACGCCATATAAGTACCGCTAGAACAAAACACTTTCACATTTAAAATACCATGCTTGCATGCTTGTAGGATAATACATTAAATTGTTTTAT
>JAIXMY010000036.1 GCA_020328045.1 Candidatus Endomicrobiellum pyrsonymphae | reverse complement strand
ATCACTCCCAGATTATACTGAGCCGTTGCATCTCCTTGGTTCGCTAATGCTTTAGTTTGCTTAAAGGATGGACTATAGGTCTTACAGCCTGTAACACAAATACCAAATAGAACTAAAACCAAAAACGTTGAGACTATACATTTTCTCATTTTATCATCCAAATTTTCATATTACAACAACATATCCTTTCATATCATGTCATGCTAAATCGAGACTTTTTGCCTCTTATTTTTTTCAACACAGATAGTGAATTTTTTCAATACATGAAGGTATTGCCAGGGGAATTTACTGCGGTGTTTTTATTCCCCTTTCCCTGAAAGAGGCGACAACGCCAAAGACGCTGCCGGGGTACGGAGAGTACGTATTTATGCAGTAAGTCTAATGACAACAAAAAACTGGCAAAAATATCTCTTTCGTGCGCTTGTCGTAAAGTTGCTTAATTATAACTGACAACCGTAAAAAGCGCTCGCTTTTTCATATATCTGAATTAGTTCTAAAATATTTTTTAAAACATTTAATGTAGCATCGTCTAAAGCTTGTTCGCTTTGCAAAACAAGATTTGTCGTGGTTCTGCCTTTTCTCAACAAATTTTTGTCTTCTTCTTGTCTTTGCTGTTGCATCTTTTCTATCTCAATTACAAGGTCAAGTCTTAATTTTGCATTGTTCCAATTATCTACAAGCTGAAACCAATCGTTACTTTCTTGAATCGCTGCGTATTCGGCAGATTTTTGAGCTGAATTTTTTGCCGCTTCATAACCTTGATTTACAGTTTTTCTAAGTTTAAAATCTAAAGGAAGCGTATATTTTAAACCTATTGAATAAGACGGTTTATCGCCATTTGTTATATGTTGGACAGCATCGCTTAGAGCCTGCTCCACACCATTTAAGACAAACTGTCCGCTTAAAACCAAATCTGCTCCGGAACTTTTATCATGAGCAATCTGATCATATAAAGAGCTTTGCACATTCTCCAAGCTTGAAAGAACATCAGCCCTTATACCTTTCTTGCTCAGCATCTTACTGCCTTTAAAATCATTTCCTTTATCCTTAAAATTTTCAAGATTGTATTTAATTTTATCATCTTTAATGTTTAAATGTTGATTAAATACTCTATTTGCTTTATTTTCATCCTCGTAAGCCAGCTTCAAATTTAACTTGCCTAATTTCACAGCGATCTGAGACTGAAGCAAATCTGATTTTCCCGCCAAATCCATATTATACCTTCTTGTTGTCCAATCCAATATCTTTTCCGCTCTTGTTAAAGACATTTTTCTAAAAGCTATAACCGTTTTTGCGTATGACAAATTCCAGTATGCGAGTTTTACATTGAGTAAAATATTTTGTTTTTTATACTCCAATAAATACAATGCAGATTTTGCGCTCGCTTTAGATTTTGCTATACCTGCCTTCGTTGACCCGCCATTTATGTCTTTCCACAACGACTGTTGTAACTTAACAAAAGGGGCAATATCGCTCAAATCGTGATCCTTCGCGGCGGGACCTGGCGCATATTTGTATCGACCTAACGAGCCGTTTAAACCCAAAGAAACTTGAGTACCGGTTGCGAATTGCTTGCTAATACCGGCATCATAGCTTAACTTCGACATGTCGTCCATTCTTACAGACGGATTATACGGTCTTCCGCTTCTATCATCAAGATAATTTACGCCTGCGCTCAAAGAATAAGAATAAAATTTTTCTATTTCAGCGAGCTTGCCATTTACAGCATCAATGCTTAACTGTGCAGACCTAAGTTCGCTGTTATTTTTAATAACCATGTCTAAATATTCATTAAGAGTTAACATTTCGCAATAAGCCACACCTGTAAAAATAAACAAAGACACAAATAAAAACCTTAACGCTTTCATAATAACGTATCTCCAATCGTCTTATTTTAATAATTACGCAACTTCTAACAACACAATCACTTCTGCGTGAAACGTTTGAGGGAACATATCAACAGATACAATTTCTTTAACAGCAAATTTAGCGCTTTCGATAATAGTTTGCAAATCTCTTGCTAAGGTAGCCGGATTACAGGAAACATAAACTATTTTTTTTGCATTCGATTTAAGTAAAAATTTAACAACGTCTTTTGTAAGTCCAACACGTGGAGGATCAACAACTACAATATCAAAATTATTATTATTTTCTTTTATCCAATCTTCCACTGTAGAAATATAAAACTCCGCATTAAAAACATTGTTAATTAAAGCATTTTCTTTTGCATTGTCTATCGCTTGCTCAATTTGTTCTATTCCAACAACTTTTTTCACGTTACTAGCCACAGATATACCAATTGTTCCCGTCCCGCAATACAAATCAAGCAAAATATCATTTTTCGACGGACTCAACAATCTTAAAACTTCATTATAAAGAAGTTCTGTTCCCTTAGAGTTCGTTTGAAAAAATGAAAATGGCGAAATATTAAAGAAATAATCTTTACCGTCCACATTAAGTTTTTCAGTTATAAACGGCTTCCCAAACATAAGAGTCAGCTTGTCAGACACAACCGCGTCCGACAAGCTGTCGTTTGATGTCCAATAAACACTATGCGCAATATTTCCGAGATCTTTTACAAGAGATTCGATGAAAGCTATCTTGCCAGCGGCGCTTGTAACTACGTTTATAAGGAACTGATTGTTATTTTGGGCTTTACGTAAAACCAAATGCCTAAAAACCCCTTCATGCGTTTTATTATTATAAGCATGGAGATTATTTTCATTTGCAAAATCTTTTACAATTTCTGTAGCTTGTAAAAAATCTTTGTCAGCAATAAAACACGGAGGAACCGAAACGTACCTATCAAAACTTCCTTTATGGTGAAGACCTAAGTCTGCGCTGTTTTCATTATCAAAAAAACTAAATTCCATTTTATTTCTGTAATACCAAATTTGCGGACTAACCAACATTTTTGAAATTCCTATTCCTGTAAAATTTAAAAGTTCAGATACAAATTCCCGTTTATAGTTAACCTGATTTTCATAAGAAGTATTTTGAAAAGAGCATCCGCCACAAAAACCAAACGACGAACACAACGGAAGCGCTCTTTCATTTGACTTTGAAGTAATATTTTTTAGCAAACCCTCTCTAAAAGTTTTTTTATCCTTTATTACAAGAACATCTGCCGATTCTCCGGGCAAAAGTCCATCTGTAAACAAAGCTACTCCATCTCGACATCTGCAAAGCGACCGACCGGGAAAAACAATTTTTTCAGAAATAACATTAATGATTTTATTTTTTAAGGACATAAATCTACATCTTTCTCCAAAAATTGGATTTCCTTTTTGCAGTATTTAAAGTGGTTGAAAGTTGTTGAGATTCCGCAGTTTTCACCGTAAGCTTTTCATAAAGTTTGGCATTATTTATAGACTGGGCAATTTGCGTGGCAAACACTAAAACATCTCTTAAATCTGCTTGAATAAACGACGATGTTCTCCTTGTTCGTCGTCAACTATCAATATTCTATCTCTACTGACAGGCATTTCAAATCACCTATCTGTAATTTGTAAACTGCAATGGTAATGAAAAAGACACTTCTTTTAAATAAGCTATCACTTGTTGTAAATCATCTTTTTTGGGCGAAATCACTTTCACTTTCGCGCCATCTATCTGCGTTTGTACTTTTATCTTTGAATCTCTAATGATCTTTGAAAGTTCCTTTGCTTTATCCGTCGGCAACCCTGAAATAATTTCAGCTGTTTGTCTGATGTATCCTTCAAAAGCATTTTCTTGAGCTTTATAATTTAAAGATTTTATAGAAACGCTTCTCTTTGCAAAACGACCCTCCAAAATATCTTTCAAAGCTTTCATTTTAAAGTCGTTGTCCGCTACAAGTGTTATTTTCTTATCGTTTTTATTCAATTCTATAGACGATTTACTGCCTTTAAAATCAAACCTGTTTGCAAGCTCTTTTTGCGCCTGATTAACAGCATTATCCACTTCCATCATGTCCACTTCGGAAACAATATCAAAAGAAAACTTATCAGCCATAATTCCTCCACATTACAATGTTATAATACCGCATGATAGTTCACTATATATTTTCACAACATACTCCGACGGCTTCTTTATATGCTCTAAGCATAAGTTTTCTTGAAGAAAACGCGCTTGCCATCATGAGAGGCGTTGATTTTGGTAAGTGCAAATTTGTGATAGCTGACAAGGATCAAGAAATAACAGTTCTATTTTTCCCCCCGCTGATTTTTTTGCCAAAAAGTCTCGACGGTACTACTTTTGTGGTATTAATTATAAGACAGTCGCCAGAATTAAAATATTCAATAATATCGGAAAATCTTCTATGATAAAACTTTTCAGACGCTCTGTCGATAACGAAAAGTTTGGAATCTTGCCTATTTTCAACCGGCTTTTGAGCAATAAGACCTTCCGGGATTTCATATTCAAATTTCATGTCCAAAGACTACGAGCATGGTATCTAAAAAATAAGAAACTGTCAAACCTTATACCAACTTTCAAAATGCGCAATATGTGTTTGAGATTTTTCAGCAACTCTAAAATCAGACAAAGATTACGGACAAAAATCAACCAAGAATGGGTACTTTTCATATATAAAATCAACAAAAACGTCTTAAAAAAATGACATTGCTCTGTTTTTAGTAAAAGTATTAACAACAGTATAGGAGATAACTTGGCGCGACTTAACAAAAAAACGAAAAGATACACAAAGAGTTATAGAGATGTTAAAGAAATGGAAGGCATAGTCCGTTGGAGTATTTGATAGCAAAAATGATTAAGACTTGTCATTATTACAAAATAAGCATCGAGTCGCCGTATGAAAAAAACCTGTATTTTTTTTGTACAGCTTCTTTATATGCTTTAAGCATAAGTTTCCTTGAAGAAAACGCGCTTGCCATCATGAGAGGCGTTGATTTTGGTAAGTGTAAGTTTGTGATAAGCGTATTTATGACTTTAAATTTATATCCCGGATATATAAAAATTGATGTTTCGCCTGAACATCCTTGCATATATGTTTTATCGTTTTCTAAAAATCCAACTTTCTTTGCAATGGTTTCAATTGCTCTTACGGAAGTAGTGCCGACGGCAATAATTTTTTTATTGGTTTTTATAGCAGAGTTTATAATTTCGGCATTTGTTTTATCTAAGGTAAATTTTTCAGGAAGCATATTGTGATTATTTAATTCCATTGCAGTTATAGGTCTAAAAGTTCCCCATCCCACGTGTAATGTTAAAGTTGCAATATTTATGCCTCTTTCTTTTAGACATGTTAAAATGTCGTCAGTGAAATGAAGCCCTGCTGTAGGGGCTGCTATAGCGCCAAAATTTTTGGCATAAACTGTTTGGTATCTTTGTTTGTCGAAGTCTGATAATTCTTGAGCAAGATTGCCCTTTCTGTTGATGTAAGGCGGGAGCGGCATGATGCCGTAATCCTGCAAAAATTCCAAAACTCCCGATTTGTTAAATTTAACTAAAGTTTCTCCAAGTTCTGTTTTTGACAATATTTCGCATTCGTATCCGTCATCAAAATATATTTTTTTACCTATGGCAATAAACGGTTTTAGTAAAACTTTATATTCTTCACTTTGCTGACAAGGATCAAGAAATAACAGTTCTACTTTTCCCCCGCTGATTTTTTTGCCAAAAAGTCTTGACGGTACTACTTTTGTGGTATTAATTATAAGACAGTCGCCAAAACTAAAATATTCAATAATATCGGAAAACCTTCTATGATAAAACTTTTCAGATGCTCTGTCGATGATGAAAAGTTTTGAATCTTGCCTATTTTCAACCGGCTTTTGAGCAATAAGACTTTCCGGGATTTCATAATTATAGTTTAATAAAATATTGTCATGATTTGTCATTTATTTATAAATTACTGTTTCTATTTTTGTTCCGGGATAGAAATACTCTAAAATTTTTTTATATGTTTTGCCTTTTTCAGCCATACCTTTAGCGCCCCATTGGCATAAACCCACTTTATGTCCCCAGCCTTTGCCTTTAAAATAAATTTTATCGCCGTTTGTTTTGATAGAATTGAAAACATGGCTTTTTATTTTCTGCGCGTCAACCGCAAGACGGAATTTATAGGCATTTAATATAGTTTTGCCTTTGGAATGTATTATTTCAAGTTCTTTTGCCGCTCCTGATGAAGTTTTTCCTTTAACTTTTATCTTCTTTATTTTGCCGATGTCATTATTTGCAAGTTTTTTACTTATTAAATTTGCATCTATCTCTTGCTCCCATTTTATATGTGGAGCTTTGTGACAATAACTGCATTTTATGCCCTTTAAATAAGGAGCTTCCCATTTCCATAAGTATTTCGGATTGTCCGTGCGACCTCCGCAAGCGGCGTGAAAAAGTGTTTGAGCAAATTTACCGTCGTATGTTAAGACTTCTCCTTGAGTTTCCTGAACGGCTTGATTTGTTGTGGGTACTTCATCTCGCAGTCCTCCGTAAACCTGACAATGCGTTGTAGCGCACATATTAAATCCCTGTCGCTTATGTCTGCATAAATTACTAAGCGTATAAGTTCTACTTATAACAGCTTGCGTTTTTAAAGCCTCTATGACCCAAGTAGATACCATCTCTTTCGGCAAAACCCCTTTGACATAGTCTTCTACAGTTAAAACATTAATGATGCTTATTTTCTGATATGATTTAATCAATTTTAAATAACCTGCATATGGTTTGGAGTTAGCAAAAATTATGCCGTTTGAAGGTTTTATTGTTACAGGTAAAACTAGATCGTATGCGCCTATACGAACGCCTTTTGAAGAACATGCAACAGTAGCGATGCCCTTTGTAAGCTTTAATTGTTTTTTAGCGGAATCTGAAACAATGAAGTCTTTTGAACTTCCCGTTGTAAAAGAAGAGGCATCAAGTATTATGCCCACGGCTACATTTTTTTGAACTTTGTCTATGCTATGCGCATTTGCGCATAACGATAATGCTAATAATGCGCATGCAAATATTTTTTTCATTTGTTGTCAAATCTCTCTCTATAAGATTTATTGCATGCGCAGTATTTTTGTATGTAATATCCTTTTTGTCTTAATAAATTTTTTCCTTTATAAAAACCAAATCTAAAATCACAATATAAAAAATTTATTTTGTATTTATCAGCCAAATCATTGGCTATTTGCTTTATTAAATCATGTTTTTGATATAGACTCGAAAGAAGCGAAGTTGTGAAAAAATCAAAATTGTTTTGCTTGGCAAATATTGCAGTTTTTTCAAGTCTGAAAGTATAGCAAAGATGGCACTGCTCTAAACTTTTATTTTTCCAGTTCTCGTAATTGTAAAGAAAATCTTCTTCCTCGCGAAACGATATATTTAATTCTTTTGCGTATCTTATCGCAGAATCTTTTCTGTCTTTGTATTCTTGTTCATTGTAAATATTGGGATTGTACCAATAAAAAGAAATCCCGTATTCAACGCTTAGCATTTTTACAGCGGATGCAGAACATGGAGCGCAACAAACATGAAGTAATACTTTCTTTTTAGAAATTTCATTCATATTGATGCCTAGAGCAACTCCTTTTGGAAGTTTTTTGGAGGGTCAATGCCGATATGATTATAGCCTGTTTCTGTTACAACTCTGCCCCTTGACGTTCTTGCAATAAATCCGGATTGAATAAGATATGGTTCGTAAACATCAGTTATAGTGTCTGACTCTTCCGATATAGCGACAGCTATAGTATCAACACCCACAGGACCGCCGCCAAATTTTTTAATTAAAACGGTAAGAATAAGCCTGTCCATTTTATCAAGACCTGCGCTATCAACTTCTAAAGCTCCAAGCGCTTCTTCGGCGATGGAGCGCGTAATTTTACCGCCTTTTATTTCGGCAAAATCTCTAATTCTCTTTAAAAGTCTATTAACAATTCTTGGCGTGCCTCTTGAGCGTTTTGCAATTTCTTCGCTTGCGTCTTCATCAATTGCGATATTCATTATTGCCGCGGAACGATTTACTATGTGTATAAGTTCCTTTATTTCGTAAAAATCTAAATGTTCTATAATACCAAATCTGTCTCTCAGAGGGCTTGATAAAAGCCCTGCTCTTGTTGTGGCGCCTATTAACGTAAAACGAGGGACAGAAAGTTTAATTGTTTTGGCTGAAGGTCCCTGCCCTATTATAATATCGAGTTCAAAATCTTCCATAACAGGATATAAAGACTCTTCCACAAGATGATTCATTCTGTGAATTTCATCTATAAAAAACACATCTCTTTCCGAAAGATTTGTAAGAATGGCCGCCAAATCCCCTACTCTTTCCAAAACAGGACCTGATGTCATTCTTAAATTGCTGCCCATTTCTTTCGCAATTATGTGAGAAAGCGTTGTTTTTCCAAGTCCCGGAGGAGCATAGAATAAGCAGTGATCTAAAGCTTCGCTCCTATTTTTTGCGGCTTCTATAAAAACTTTAAGGTTTTTTTTGAGCTTGTCCTGACCTATAAAAGTGTCAAGACTTTGCGGTCTTAAAGAGTTTTCTACTTTGTCTTCTTCGTCAATCCTAGCGGCTTCGACAATTCTTTCCAATTCGTCCATTATAAATCCTGTAGAGATTTTTTTATCAAATCTTCTAGCGCAATATTTTCATTATGTTCGTAAGTTTTTGTTACGGCGACCCTTGCTTGCTGTTCTTTATACCCTAATGCGACAAGACCTTCTATTGCGTCAGAGAGTATTGAATTCTCATTAATTTTTATGCCTGACCACTTCTCTTGCCCTATGGTATTTACCGCAACAATTTTATCTTTTAAAGCGGCAATAAGTTTGTCGGCAGTCTTTTTTGTAAAACCGAAAATACCATTTAACATAGACGGATTTTTAGTGATTACAGCTGTTTTAAAATCTGCAAAAGATTTAGAAATTTTATCAACATATTCCATAGCTTTTTTAGCGCCTGTGCCTGGCACTTCATCTTTTATGAGGAGGTACATTTCTCTTTCTTCTTTAGAAAGAAAACCATACAAATATACGACCCCGCCATATATACCCGCAACGGCTTCCGCAACATATATTTTTATTGAACTTTCTATTTCTGGGAGTTTGGAGAATGAAGACATTGTAATTGCTATCGAGTAACCTATGCCGTTTACGTCAACAGTCACACTGTTTGTTGATTTTGAATTCAGCGTTCCACATAAATAATCTATCATAAACAACGTCCTTCTTTATCTTTTTGAAGCCCATTTTACGGTATTAACATGGCATATCGCTATTGCAAGAGCGTCTGCAGCATCGTCAGGTTTTGGTATTTCTTTAAGTTTTAGAAAAGTTTTTACCATGTGTTGTATTTGATGTTTATCCGCCGAACCGTATCCCGTAAGAGCCATCTTAACAGTTCTAGGATTATACTCAAACAATGGTAGTTTGTTCATTGAAACAGTTAAAACTATTGCGCCTCTTGATTGTCCTACGGATGCGACGCTACTTGCTGCTTTTAGAAAAAATATTTCCTCTATAGCAACAGCTTCGGGCTTATATTTATTTATGATAGTCTGAATCTCTGTATGTACGTACTGTAACCGTTCTATCAGCGGAGCAGGCGGACTTGTTTTGATACAACCATACTGTACCGGATTAATTTTATCTCTAGAAAAAGCATCAACAATTCCCCACCCCGTAAGAGAAAGACCCGGATCGATTCCAAGCGCTCTCATTTTTTTATAGAATGCTTACACATCCAATTTCTCCATATCTTCACCGGAAATATCAAAATTTGCGTAAACATTTTTAACGTCGTCATGCTCTTCTAATTCATTCATAAGTTTTAACATACAGCTTGCATCATCGCCTGTAAGCGCAATTTGAGTTTGCGGAATCATCGATATTTCGGCAGACGCAACTTCCATGTTTTTTTCTTTTAAAGTATTTTTCACTTTATCTAAATCTGCAAGAGACGTAATAATTTCATACACATCGCTATCCGTTTCGCTCTTAAAGTCATCTACTCCTGCTTCTAACGCTATATTCATCACAGTTTCTTCAACTGCTGTTGATTTATTGACCGTTATATATCCTTTCCTATCAAACATCCATCCTACGCAACCTGTTTCAGCGAGGTTGCCTCTATGACTTGAGAATATTTTTCTTATATCCGACGCTGTTCTATTTTTGTTGTCAGTTGTAATTTCAACAATCAAAGCTACGCCGGCAGGTCCGTATCCTTCATAAACCATTTCTTCATAAACCGCGCCAGGGATTTCTCCATTGCCTCTCTGTACAGCTTTTTTTATGTTATCTTGCGGCATATTTGCTTCTTTAGCGGCTTCTATAGCTTTTCTCAGGCGAGCATTATGTTCAATTTGCGCCCCGCCTTCTTTAGCGGCAACTACTATTTCTCTTATAATCTTTGTAAAGACTTTGCCTTTTTTTGCATCAGTTGCAGCTTTTTTGTGTTTAATACCTGCCCATCTATTATGACCTGACATGTTTTTAATTCCTTAACGCGCAATTGCGATTTTCATATTTTGGTAAATTAAATTCAATCCAAGACAAATTTTATGCTTTCAACGCAAATCGAGCGAAAGATATATATTTTATCGTTGCGATCATCCTCTCGCTCCTCGCTTCTTTTTTCCCCCTTCTCTAGCCGAGAGTTATTATATCATGACATACAGAAAAACGCAAGGTAATGTAATAGCTCACAACATAATACAAACCTAGTAACATTTTCTATTCCTGCCACTTCCGCTGTTCAAAAAACCTTAATGCAAATTTTGCCAAAAAACTAACTTTTTGGTATAATTTGCCATAGATTAAAAAGTGAATTGCCCGATGGTGTAATTGGTAACACGTCTGCCTCTGGAGCAGGAGTCTCCTGGTTCGAGTCCAGGTCGGGCAGTTTTTCATTCACGAGATAAAGCTAATCCGATCTTGAAGTGTTGAGGTCATCGTTAGAACATTAATACATTTTTGATAATCTGATAATGATCGCCGAAAAATTTATCTTGCAACTCGTCTAAATTTTTGATGGACATCCATCTAACATCGCTAGCGCCGTCAGAAAGTTTAACGTTTGGGAACTTGCTTAATTCTAGATTAAACAAATGAACATGCGCAATATTTCTTCTCATTTGATCTCTAAACGGATCATCAAATACTTTTACAAAAGACAAACTCTTTTTAAGAGCGTTATTATCAACGTCAATTCCAGTTTTTCCCCTCAATTTTCTTATAGCGCAATCCGTTATAAATTCTGTTTGCTCTAAAAAACCGCCGGGCATTGCATAAAGATTTTTTCCGGGATTATTGCCTCTCCGTATTAAAAGAATATTTTCTTTACAGATTACAATTGCGTCCGTAGTCACAAAGACGGGCGTAAAAGGCGTGGACTTCCACATATCCTTATATTTTTTGATATAATGGTACTCCTCCTTTAAAGTGGAATAAATAACATTATTATTTACAATCCAATTATTTAGCCATTTACCAATTTCATCGGTTACATGCGAGACATAATTGTTTTCAAACAATCTTTCTCTTACCTGCGTTGCAGATAAACCGCTGTACAATTTAGGCATTTCAACAAATTCCCATTTTGGAAAATAATCCAGATAGTAACTTGTATCATCTTTTTTATATCCTATCACACTAATACTATCGTCTGAATTTGTATTTTGTTTTACTATTTTTTCAACTTCAGCCAACCACCATGAGAAGTCATAGTTACTATCTGGTATCGGCGCAATAATCAGTCTTTTATGGTCAATTTCTTTAGTAGAACGCAACATTTCAATTCTTTCCCGAGATGTCCAAGGATTGCAAACGCTTCTTGCTTTTTTTGCAGAGCCTACTATTACTATGACTTTTTTAGCTAAACTTTGCGCTTTTTTTATTATTTCCAAATGGGCAAGCGTAGGTGGTTGAAACCTTCCTATGTGAACTATAACATCTGCCATTTTTATACCTCTAAACAATTACCCTTCTGAGATATTTTAAATAACCTAAATCTTCTCGCATCAATCGCTTTGCAATATCTCCATTTTTAACTTTTGACAATTGTCGCTAAACTCATACTTATACTGCGATTCTCTATAGTCTCCTCCAAACGCCGATTTCGACAATACCAGTACAGGAGGAGCTTGAATACGTTTGAACACATTGGCATATAATTTATTAAAAAACCACTCGATATGCTCAATAAACTTAGCGGCGTCTCCCATGCCGTATTTATCAAACACATCATTTTCTTTAACATGACTATTTTTTCTATCAAGATATGTTTTAAGTATTTTTTCCGGCATCTGTTTTTTGTATTCCATGAATTGTTCCAAGAGCCAATCATCAAAACCCCATATCATAGGGTCGAATTGGTTTTCTTTTAATTCCGCAGAAGGCGGTATCTGGCTAGAATTAAACTTGTAGTTCTCGTCAGGTATTAGCTCTTGAGGTATTATTTGTCCGTAAGAAGAATTTATATAACGCG
>JAIXMY010000101.1 GCA_020328045.1 Candidatus Endomicrobiellum pyrsonymphae | reverse complement strand
GCGCATCAGCAACCTCATCAAGCTTTTACCCTTGTGGTGTTGGAGATCCTGATGAAAACGGGCTCTTTGCCCCTTTCTCGCTCGATCTTCCAACACCCTTATACACTTTATTATACTTGTTTTTTAAGGAACAATCCCTCGCAAGGACGCCGAGACACAATTTAAAGCGATTTGACTACAATATTTTCCAAGGAGATTAATGATGTTTTTGGCATTGGATATAGGCAATACAAATATAAGTGTTGGTTTGTTTGATATGAAAAGGAAGAAGATATTGAGTAATCCTTTAAAAGTTTGGAGAATGTCAACAGTAAAAGGGCAGACTTCAGATGAATATGCAACAATTCTCCTGAATATGTTTTTTTATTCAGGTTATGATGCAAAGAAAATCAGCAATGTTGCTGTTGCAAGCGTTGTGCCGTCATTGAACGTTGTTTTTGAAGATTTGGTAGAAAAATATTTCAATAAGAAAGTATTCTTTGTAAATCACAAAAATTGCGGTGGATTAGTTTTTGCTGTGGGCAACCCTGAAGAAGTCGGGGCTGATAGAATCGCCAATGTTGTTGCTGCTTATTCTACATATGGCGGTGATTGTATTGTTATTGATTTTGGAACAGCGACGACGTTTGACTGTATAGATTCAAAAGGAAGGTATATGGGAGGATCAATAGCTCCTGGACCTGCAATTTCAGCGCAATCTTTAAGTTTAAAAACTGCGCAGCTTCCTCGAGTTGAAATAAAAAAACCCTCAAAGGCAATAGGAACTACTACCGTTGAATGTATACAAGCAGGTCTCTATTTTGGTTATATAGGGTTTGTAAAAGAGCTTATACTAAGAACCAAAAAAGAAATAAAAGTAAAACATATAATTGCTACAGGCGGTTTGGCTGGGCTTATGTCGAACGAAATAAGCGCAATAAAGATTATTCTACCAAATCTTGCTTTAGAGGGAATATGTATCATATGGGAAAAACACATTAAATACTACAACAATGCCACTAAAGACTAAAGGAAGAAATAGACGKTCTAGGATGATTGYAAACACACTTTGCGCCTAGCGYAGAGTWAAATAAAAGAGACTGATGGCTCAAATAAGAGATTCAAATGAGTAAGTTTAGAGATTTGTTAAAAGTTGGTTTAGCGCTTGTTTTGTGTTCTAGACGGTGAAGAAGAGGTACTTTGTGGATGCCATAGAAGACGGTAAGAGACTTTGAATCACTCGATGTTTATAAAATAAAAAGCTTGTGAAGTTGCAAAAGAAGTTTCTGATATCACTCACGAATGCGCTCGGTTGCGTTATAAATTATGAAGGAAGAAATAAATGAAAGGATTAGTTTTGACAATATTGTGCTGTTTCTGCGCGGTGTCTGGATTTGCTGAGTTAAGCTCAGATACAAAGCTTAATGCTGGTAAAACAAAAGAAGCCGTTATTCAAGAAAAGATTGACGCTTTCCAAAGGGAACTTGACGTTGTTCGTGCTGAAATAGAACTTGAACTCAAGAAAAATGATTTTAAAAATAACGAGGTTCCTCTATGTGAGAAATTTCTTAATTTCAGTGAGATAACTAATAACGTTGATAAAGCCAGAGTTGAACTTCAAAAAGCTAAGCTTAAAGTCGGTAAAACAATCAAAGAATGCGTCAATTTAGCCAAAATTAATCTTGATATTTACATGGCTTATCTTAAAGAGATTGAGGCTGATCTTAAAGTAAGCAAGGCTTATCTTAAAGTTGATGAGATTGAGACAGGAATTGGCGTTGCTATAACCGATGAGAATCGTGTCAAACTAGCCAAAGCATGCGTTGAATGGACTAAAGCTCGACTTGAAAGAAGCGTTGCCGATATTAAAAGCATGAATCTTATCTTAAAAAGAGTTCGAGTTCAAACTGATGCTGTTAAAACTAAAGGGGAAGACGTTATTGCTTACATGATTAATCAAGAAAAACTTGATATTAATAAACTGGCAAAAAACGAATATATTGCTCAAGCCAGGTCTGATATTGACAAATTCAAGTCTGATATTGGCAAGTACGAGCAAGATATCAAAGTGGCTAAAGCCAATGTTGAGCTTAAGAAAAATGAAGTTAAGAATGGTAAAACTATCAAAGAATATGTTAAGTTAGCCAAGCTAGAGCTTGCTATTGCTAAAAGTAATGTTAAATGGTCTAAGGTTAGTCTTAAAGTTGCCGAGAGTTCTGTAAAATTAGCTGAGATTCTAACAAGAATAGGTGGGGTTCGAGCAAAAACTAGTGATGTTGCAACAGACAAGAATCATGTTGAAGAAAAGAATTCAATTGAGCTCAACAAATTAAAGAAACCTTTGCCGGCATTGAGTTCTGTAAAGTCTATCTAAAATATTTGCAGACTAAAGTTGTGGCATGAAAGTGTAAAAAAGATTGTGTAAAGTTTCAAATTAGAATTGTTTATTTTTGTCTGCCATAATTAAAAATTGAAACAGTATTTCACTCCAACAAATAATATGATGAATGATAATATTACTCTTAAAAGATGTGTAAGCTTGTTTGTTTGCCTTTCTCTGCTCGTTTCGGCATGCTCGCCCGATAAATCTAGCAAAGCTGGTAGCAAAGCTAACGAGTTCGCTAGAAACACTAAAGTTGAAGAAGTCAAGATGACAGAAAGAGAGAAAAAGACGAGAAAGGTGGCGACACTTCCCCCTTCGTTCTGCGATAAACATAAATGGTGCAGTGTTCCCAGAGATACGTGGGGAACTATCACATCGGACCGTGAAATCGGG
>JAIXMY010000100.1 GCA_020328045.1 Candidatus Endomicrobiellum pyrsonymphae | reverse complement strand
AGAGCCCGCTTACTCCGCTCCCACTATTCTTGTTCCCTCCGCAGGAACTCAACACCAAACTAAATACCACAACTACGCTTACCATCTTCTTGAAATTAATCACTCTAAATACCCCTTTCGTTCTTGTAGTCTAAACTCTTTAAATTCTTCTTACTTTGTTCTTCAGAATCTAAACCCTATTTTCATACTCTCTTAAATAATCAATTACAACTACTTGTCATTATACAAATTTAATCACTTACTTTTTCAATCACTTACTTTTTCAATCACTTACCTATTTTTAACATTTTAACCTTGAAAATTATACAATCAAAATAATCAAAATTCAATCAAAGATCTTTGTCTTCTTTCTACTCTCAAATCTTCCTGCCTCAAACTTTTATAAACGTAGCCAATCCCAGACATGATTGTCCAAGGAATTGTATCTGTAGAATACTTCTCCCAAAACATAAAAACAGGAAGATTTTTCAGATTAAATCCCAATAACAGGTTTTCAGATAACGGGAAAAGAAAAGACAAATCGCACGCAAAACCGTTACCTGAAGACACATTTGAATATGGATTTTTTGAAGAGTCTATTAGCGATTCGCCGATTGTATCGTTATAACCGCTTGCGCTTTTGTTGCTTATGGCGCGCATCCAGCGCTACCAATTGTCATAGATCTAGCCGAAAGAGCAGACCTGTTATAGCTATTTGGCAAAATTGGAGCGACTTTTGCGTATAGATTTTTAGAAGTAATACTAAAAATTCTCGCTAACAGAAGTCTATTCAAATTTTTCACAATATTTATAATTTTAAACTCTATTCAGATAAATTTATAGCGGTAATAAATTTTGTCTCTGTAGGGAACCAAGTATTTTATCAAACAACCTAAAGCATGCCATTGCGCTCTCTTAATAAATGAAAACTATCTTTTTGGTTTAATTTTTTCGACGATATTTAACTATTTAAAATAATTTCGGCAACTCTTTTACTTACTCCCGGAGTTCCAAGCATTTTTCTAAACGCGAGAAGTTCCGTAACTTTAGGCACATAATTTTCTAATTTTAATTGTTCTAAAACTGATGATGCAATTTTTTTTGGAGTCGCGTCAAATTGTATAAATTCAGGTACGACTCCTTTTCCGGATAAAATATTTACCATAGTTATATATTTTATCTTTATGATTGCTCTTATAAAAAAATAATTAAAATAAGACAATTTATACATTACAACCATTGGGATTCCCATTACAGTGTTTTCAAGACTAACTGTTCCAGAAGGACAAATTGCAAAATCTATAATTTTCCTTTTATTAAAATCTCCAGAAATATCCAAATCTATATACTCCGGCAAAGCGCAATTAATCTTCTTATCAGCATTAAACATTATAAACTTTGCATTTATTTTTTCTTTAAGTATTTTTGCAGTCTCAAGAATTATAGGAATATGATATTTTATGGTACTTCTACGACTTCCCGGGAACAACCCTATAACCGGCGGATTTGCTATGCCAAATTTTTCATTTTTAAAAACCTGCTTCTCAGGAACTGTGTCTATCAATGGGTTTCCTACAAAAACAGCGTCAACACCGTTACTTTTATACAATTTTTCTTCAAAAGGCAAAATAACAAGCATTTTTTTAATAGTTTTGGCAAGTTTTTTTACTCTTCCACTACGAGATGCCCAAATCTGAGGACTTATATAATAAAAAACAGGAATATTCATTTTTTTTGCAAGATAAGCGACATGTATGTGGAAACCATAATAATCTACAAGTATTATTTTATCAGGACAATTTTTACTAAAATATTCTTCTAATTTCTTTAAAACTTTTCCTAGATAAAGCGCTTGCTTTACACGTAAAACCCCAAAAGCGCCAATGCTTACTATCTCTTCAAGAAAATCATCGGCAATTAATTTTAGATTGTTACCACCAATTGCTGAAATATGACACGAAGGAATTAATTCTTTTATTTCTCTAACAAGATTTGACGCATGTATTTCACCGGACAAATCGCCGGCAGAAATGAAAATTTCATCGTTTGCCATTAAAACACCATATTTTTTAGAATAGTAACAGCCAGCTCCACAGCGTCTCTACCCTGCTCGCCTGCAACCATGGGTTTTTTGCCATCAATAACATTAGTTAGAAAATTATCAATTTCATAAAAAAGAGGCTCGTTTGATGGGAGCTTTGGTTTTTTAATATCTATATCAAAAAGAGAAGTCATTTTTTCTTTACCTGTTTTTTTTGAATATACTTTAAGATTTTTTTCCGCATAATCTATGGATACATAACTATCAGGCTGAAAAATTCTTATTTTTCTATATTTTTCCAAAGTAACTCTACTCGCAGACACGTCTGCCACACAACCGTTTGCGTATTTCAGCCTGACTTTTGCAATATCTTCAGTGTCGGAAAGTATTTTTGCGCCGTGGGCTTCAAAAGAAGCAACTTTATCTTTTACAAGATAAAATAAAATATCCAAATCGTGTATCATTAAATCTAACACAACGCCAATTTGGTTTGTCCTAGGATCGTAAGGTCCCAGTCTATTAACTTCAATAAACTTAGGATTGTTTATAAACGGCGCAGCAGCAATAACCGCAGGATTAAATCTTTCAACGTGACCAACCTGTAAAACTAAATTTTTAACGCTTGCTATTTCTATAAGTTCCTCAGCTTCTTGAACATTTAAAGTAAAGGGTTTTTCAACAAGACAATGTACTCCATTTTGTAAAAGAAGTTTTGCTACTTGATAATGAAGCGACGTGGGAACAGCAACAACT
>JAIXMY010000035.1 GCA_020328045.1 Candidatus Endomicrobiellum pyrsonymphae | reverse complement strand
TCTGCATGCTCGCCCGATAAATCCAGCAAAGCTGGTAGCAAAGGTAACAACGTCAACAGAAATGGAATGGTTAGTGCTTTGGAGGAGAAGAAAAACGAAAATCCTGCCCCTGTCGTCGTCGACAACCGGAAATGGTATAAACCAACATGGGCTACTGGACCAACAGGACTAGGAGTTGGAACAGTAGCGGGAATGATGGTGAAAAAACATTTTGGAAGAAAAGGTGACCGTATAATAGGAGCAACATCACTGTTATTCGGAGCAGGCGCGCTACCTGTAATGGTAGCAGGAGAAACAGCAAGAGCAGTGACAGCAAGATTCGACCTGGGACCAGTAGCAGGAGCAGGAATAGGAGTAGGAGCAACGATAGGAGTAGCACTATTCACAGTAGCATCTAGAATACTAGATGGAAATTTTAATGGGCTATCAGATTCAATAAAAAAAGGAGCACTACTAGGAGCAATTTTTGGGGGAATAGCAGGGCTAGCAACAGGATTAGAAAGCGCTAGATGGAGTAAGCCTGATAAATCTACGACGCCTAAATCTACTACCAAACCCGATGAGGATAAGCAGAAACAGAAGGAGCAGAAACAGGGGGAGCAAAAAAAGCAAGAATCAGCTGTAGCTGTTAAATAAAATATAACGAAATACTTTAACCTATTTCTTTGACTTTAAAACAACAACGACAGCAATGACAACAGCAAAGCGATAACGAAACAACAAACTAGGAATCGTGTGTTGAAATTGATGCGGATGAAGTTATGAAGTTGGGATGAAACGAAAAAACGTAGAACAAAGCGCTGTACCAGCTTTAATTTAGCTAGTACAGCGGGAATCTATATAATATCTGAATCTAAATTTATCAAAACCGATAGATAGAAACAAAAGAGGAAGTAGTATGATGACATTACTCTTAAAAAAGAAGACATAATATGACGACATTACCTAAATTTGTTTTTATCTTGGATATTTGGTACCATATAGAAACAAAAGAGAAAATAATATGATGACATTACAATTAAAAAAATGTGTAAGCTTGTTTGTTTGCCTTTCTCTGCTCATTTCGGCATGCTCACCAGATAAATCCAGCAAAGCTAGCGAGTTCGCTAGAAACACTGAAATTGAAAAAGTCAAGATGACAGAAAGAGAGAAAAAGATGAGGAAGGTGGTGACACCTCCCCTTTCGTTCTGCGATAAACATAAATGGTGCAGTGCCGTAAGAGACTTTGGTGACTATGAACTAACTACCGTGAAAGGAGTTAAAGTAACGTCACTAAGAGCGACATTGGCGACGATAGGAACTCTTGCAATAGGGTTCGTCTTGTATAAATGGTATCAATGGTTTAAATCCCCCGCTCTTAAAACAGTTGAGCAATCACACGAACCACTCATAGCCGAAAAGCCTCAGTGTTATCACGTAACGCCCATAGACTCATTGTCTCTCGCACCCTATCAGTCGTTGTCCTCCAGCTCGTCAACATCATCATCTTCTTCTTCCAGCTCATCCTCAAGCTCATTGTCATCATCACCATCGTCATCACCATCACAACAACCACCACCATCACAAGGACAAGGTAGTGTCAACCAAAACAACATACTGGCAACACCAAACGCACTATCACAACAACTAGGTAGCTTTGCTCCTTCCTCTTTCTCCCCTAGTTCCTCTCCCAGCTTGTCTTCAAGCTTGTCATCATCGTTATCATCGTTATCACCAGCGTCGCCTTTCAGCCCAGCTAATTCGTCTTTCATCTCTTCTTCTAGCTTTGCGCATCCCTCTTTCTTCACTTTCTCCTCTAGTTCCTCTCCTAGTTCATCTTCAAGCTCGTCTTCTAGCTTTGCTCCTACCTCTTCCTTCCCTTTCCCCTCTAGTTCGTCTCCCAGCTTGTCTTCAAGCTTGTCATCATCGTCGTTATCATCAGAACAACCACCTCAAGGTGGCGTACCACTCGGAACACCATCAGCGCATCCAAAAGCAACAACAACGTCAACAACAACGCCGACGATCTCAAGTGACACCACCGGCACAGCCATCGGAGTGCAAGCAACACAAAATAGCGCACCACAACCATCACCAGTGCCATCAACATCGTCATCACTAGCGTCATCACCAACATCACCGCCATCGCCAACATCATCATCAACAACATCTCACAGCGATGCAGATATAATAGATGAGGTAGATGAGACTATCATCGCAAAGGCAAGGCTACTAGAAACAGGTTATGCGCTATATATTGGTAATCCATCTGTATTGAAAAAAGAGATCGCCTTTGTAAGGAACGAACGCCTTGCGAAAAAAGTTGTGACTTCATCTTCCAGCTCGTCCTCAAGCTTGTCATCCAGCTCATCTTCTAGTTCATATTCAAGCTCGTCCGGCTGGTCTGACAAGGAAGCGCTACGTAACTACATTGAGTACTACATTTTATCCGACACTTGGTGGGGTAGCGGAGGTGGCATCAGCGGTCCGGATGCGCCGGAGCGGAGAAGGCAGGAAATTAGGAGGCGATGTGGCAATGAGCGGTTGGGGAAGGTGGCGGTGGAGTATGACGCGGCGGTACGGCGGTGCGGTGAGCTGACGGATGAGAAGTTTCAGGAAATACTGCAAAAGTTTTTTAGAAAAAAATAATCAATAATCTTGCGGGATATATTAGCTAAAGAATGTGAATTATACTAACTTAGTGACACAAACAACCAATTGTCTGCCACTGTCGCATAATTTTCAGTATGCTACCTACGGCATAATTCTGAATAATTTTGTGTCCCGCAAGTAGCTTTAATCCGTCCCGCCGACCCTGTAATAACTGTCTGCTTTAGGATAGCTCCTCATATCCATAAGTCTTGATAGCTTTTACAAATCTCTCTATTTGATACTTAGGTATGCCTGTTCTCATTGATATTTCTTTTCTGTTTAATATCCCCAAATGTAACCTAAAATACAAAATCAGCCGTTCTGTTTCGTTGTACCTTTGAAACTCTATAGCTTTAAAATCGTTCCAATCGTTAAAACTTCTTCGCTGTGAAATTGTTCTAAAAATGTCCCTTTTTTTTGGAGGACTTAGTCCTATGTTTTTTTAATCATATTACCAATAAGCTCTTGTTTTACGCTAAATTTAGCTCGTTTCCTTGCTTTTAAACGCCTCTGAAATCCTTGCCATTGATACGGATATACTTAAAAGCTGACATCCTGCTTGAAAGTCTGTCATCAATGTTTGAAAAGTCGGTTATTTGCATGTTCGTCGCAATCAGTATCCTATTCTTTTCTCAAGCGTCTCTTGTGTCTATAACATCAAAAAAGTTACGCAAAAACTTCTGACTTTCTATAGTCTTAGCGCTGAATAACCAGCTACCCAAATCGTCAAGAATTAAATACTTCGCATTAGTCATTGGCTGGTATTGAAATGGATAAAAGTGGCATACAGGAATATGAAGGAATCGCTGAAGATGGAAGAAATGAGGGTGAGAGATATAAGAGTTAGATGTTTTTCATGTCGCCCATATGTGTGAAACTTAAGAAAACAAGAAAGTCGCTGTTTTTAAAGCAGCGACCTTTTCTTGGTTTTAATCAGAAATTATTTCTTTATTCCTGCTACAAGCTTAGATAATCTTGCCTTTTGGTTTGAAGCTGTTTTATGGTGTACTACATTCTTCTTTGCTGCTCTATCCCATTGTGAAAACGCTACAGCTAATTGCTCCAATGCCACTTTTACATCATTGTTTTTCACGGCTATCTCAACCCTTTTTATTGCAGTTCTTACTTTGCTTCTAGTTGATGCATTTCTGTCAGTTCTTTTCTTCGCTTTTCTTGCTTCTTTAAGAGCAGACGTATGCCTGCCTGTTTTAAGTTTTGCCATTTTACCCCATTCCTCAGAAATTTTGTTGCAAACATCGCATCTAACGACTAGAAATTATACATTAAACCTAACAACGTAGTCAAATTTTTTTAGCATTGTAGTAAAGAGGACACAAGTCTTTAAATTACAAAACCTCACTTCATTATTCGCAACTACTTCACAATTTCCTAAAATGCGCATTATGTTGTGATATGCTAGACACGTTTGACAAGTAGGAAGCAATAAATTACAACTAGTGTTACCAGTCTAGGCGGAATAGATTCACAGGCGACACTTAATTAATTGGTTTCACAGCGCGCAGTTTTCAGTAAAATTTGAGCATTGTAAAGGAAAGTCACACGGGGTAAAGCAAAGAAAGATCACAAAAACAAAGAATAATATCAACTGATTGTATATAATTTCCTAGTTAGTTACGTGAATGTGTGTTGATTTTTTCTGTATTGCTTTTAGATTATTTCTATATGCCAATTTTGATATTCTTAATGTAAGAGAACATCAGATATATATCCTGTAACTGGAGTTTAATTTACGCACGATTTATCGGCAAACCTCGCAAGTATTCTTTTTTAATACGTCTCTAACCCTGTAAGTATTTTCTATACCGTTAAAAATCAAAACTTTATTTTTTAAGCAATGTAGTCCTAAAATAAGTTTTATTGCTTCCAAAGCCTGCATGCAACCTATTGTCCCCGCTATTGCCCCAAGTATTCCAAATATTTTTGATGTTAGTTCTATTGACGGTTTAAAAGGATAAATGCATTGAAAACAGCTCGTATTTTCTTCTGGCACTATTGTAGTTAAAATTCCTTCAAATTCACATACGGCTCCGCATACGAGTGGGACAGAGTTTTTATAAGCTGCTGCATTTGTTAAATATCTGCTTGAAAAATTATCTACAGCGTCTATTACAACATCGTAATTTTTAAAAATATCTCCTGCATTGTCTTCGGTAAGTTTTTCAGAGTATGCTGTAATTTTAACATCAGGATTAAATTTTTCCAGTTTTGATTTAGCGATATATGCCTTCTGATCTCCTATTTCTTCGGGTGTATAAAGAATCTGTCTGTTTAAGTTGCTAGGCGATACGAAATCAAAGTCGCATAAGCCAATATTTCCTACTCCTGCAGCGGCAAGGTATGTTAGAGCGGGACTACCAAGTCCGCCTGCTCCGCATACAAGAATTTTTGCATCAAAAAGTTTTTGTTGCCCACCTTCACCAATATGTTTAAGCAATAGTTGTCTTTGATATCTTTCAATATTATTTTGCATTTTTATCCTCCGCCTACAAATCTCAATACTTCTAACGTGTCATGGTTTGTCAAAGTAATGTCTGCAATGTTTTCCGGATTTACAATTTCAAAATTGTATTCCACTGTTACTTCGATTGGGTTAATGTTATTGTCTTTTAGAAAATCAGCTACGGTTGTGTTGTCTTTTATTTCTTTATTTTGTCCGTTGATTTTAACAGTAATCATGCATTATCTCCTGCGCTTTTTTTATAGTTAGTCCTATACTACTTGATGACGTTATCTCAGTTACCATGCAAATATTTTCAGGGCTGTATCGGTAAACTTCTAAAAGATTTGAGAGTTTAATTCCTCCTATTGCAATTTTTGGAATTGCGATGTTTCTTACGCAAAAATCTAAATAATTTAATCCTACAGGATCAGTCGCATTCTCTTTCGTAAAAGTTTTATATATCGGACCAACACCTATATAATCTGCTCCTTGTTCTACTGCAAGAAGAGCTTGTTCTGGTGAATGTGTGGAAAGTCCTATTGTTATATTCTCTCCAGTAAGTTCTCTAACTTTTTTAAGAGGTATATCGTCTTGTCCTATATGAACGCCGTCGCTTTGTACGGCGAGCGCTATATCTACATCATCATTTACAATAAAAAAACAATCATGATCTAAAGTTAATTTGCGTATAATCTCACATTGTTTAAATTTCTCAAATTTGGATTTATATTTATCACGATATTGAAGAATTTTTATACCAGAATCAAGCATTTCTTTTACTACTACAATATTGTCCTTTCCGTTAGAAAAGTTTTCTGCCGTGATTGCATACAAGCCCTTCGGCATTTGTTTTTTCATAAAATTATCCAATCTTTCATTACAGGTTGATAGCCTTTTTGATATATCATTTCTTTTACTTCTTCAACAGTGGCTATATCGTTTACTTCAAATTGTCCGTCAAAATGCTCTTTTTTAGTGTAACCGCCGACTTCTGTGCTGGATGCCGCTGACATTTTAGTAATGCCTAAAGATATTAAATTATTTCTTAAATTGTTGCTTTCTCTAGTTGAAACTGTTATGTTGACGCGATTTATGAAAAGTCTTACTGCGCAAATTGCCTGAATAAGATTTTCATTCGAGATTATAGTTTTAGGATGATAAGTCCCCACAGCGGGACGAAGTCTTGGGAATGACATTCCAATTTCTGCCGATGGAAATTTTTTCTGAAGATATTTTGCATGAACGCCTGCAAAAAATATCTCACTTGCAAAGTCATTTAATCCAAGCAACGCGCCGACATTTAGGTTTCTAAAATTTGCTACTCCTGCTCTTTCGCAAGTTTCTAAACGATATTTATAATCTGCTTTGACTCCTTTCGTATGAAGAATTTTGTACAGATTTTCGTTATAGGTTTCTTGATAAATTGTCAGTCCATCGACTCCAGCGTTGGCAAGGGTTTTGTACCCATTTTCGTCTAAAGGATAAATCTCCATGTCAACGCCGTCAAAATATTTTTTTAATATCTCGATACATTTTTTTAAATAAGCTAATGGTGTTTTTGCGTTACTTTCTCCAGTTACAAGAAGAATATGGCGGATTCCATATCCTGAAATTATTTTACAGTTTTCTTCAATTTCTCCAAAAGAAAGAACTTCACGTTTAATATTGTTTGATGTTGAAAAACTGCAATAAACGCAATTATTTATACAGAAATTAGACACATACAGCGGAGCATACAAAAGTATGCTTTTACCAAAATGCTTTAATGATATTTCATGAGCCCTTTGAGCTATATCTTCAATGTAGTTTAGCGCTTTTGGCGACAAAAGATTTAAAAAATCCACTTCGCCTAAATTTTCTTTTTGTATGGAATTTTTTACCATTTCATCTGAAACATTTGCTACATATTTTTCAAAATTAAATGTATTATATTTTTGTTTTATATCATAAAAAGTCATAATTTATTCCTTATCTTGCAAGAAGCCTGTTAAGGGCGATGATGCTTTTGCTCTGTTTGACACTATTCCTATTTTTGCTAAAAATGCTTTCCTTCCTGCATTTACAGCGTCTTTAAAAGCCTCAGCCATTAAAACAGGATTTTGACTTGAAGATATTGCCGTATTTATCATCACGGCCGCACAACCAAGTTCCATACATTCGCAAGCGTCGGACGGTTTTCCAAGTCCCGCGTCGACTATTATAGGCAGTTCAATTTCTTCAATCAAAATTTTTACCATTTCTCTGGTCTTTAATCCTTTATTTGTGCCTATCGGCGATCCTAGTGGCATAATTGCAGTAGCGCCCGCATTTTGCATGTCTCTAGCAGCATACAAATCTGCATTCATATAAGCAAACGCTTTAAATCCTTCTTTTGAAAGGACTTCACATGCTCTTGCCGTTTGATAATTGTCCGGCAACAAATATTTGTTGTCGTTTATAATTTCTATTTTAATTAAATCTGTTTTAGTCGCGGCTTTTGCAATGCGCGCTATACGCACAGCTTCGTCGACGTTTCTTGCTCCGGAAGTATTTGGCATAATGTGTATATTTTTAGGTATATAATTTAAAATATTTTCTTTTGGGTTTTCAAAATCAAATCTTCTTACGGCAACGGTCATAACTTGAGCCTCTGAAGATTCAATTATTTTGGGTATAAGCTCATTGTTTGGGAATTTACCGCTGCCTATAAAAATTCTGCTTTCTAAATCTATTCCTGCAATATTTAAAATGTCCTTCATAGAACCTCCGAGTTAATTTACAGTTGACCATGGGCATAACTCCCACCTAAAGGAATATAAAGTACAAATTCTATATTCACCGATGGTATCGCCCATGTCAGGTTCAAATGGTTAAAGGATTCAATCCTTCTCTCGGCATCGCACGGACAAAATATCAGTAGTAGCGCCCATGAATGCTAAACTACGTTAGTAATGGTACTATAAAACTTTTAAATCCGCAAATTTTGTATTGATATTAACAATGTTTTAATCGAGAGGCGGCAGATGCAAGTCTAGAGTTTATTCTAGAATGTCTTTATCGGGTAGAGTATGTTGGATAGCAGTGTGAGATCTTATTGCTATTTCTGACTCAAAATGATAATAAATATCAATTAGGTTTGCTATATTTATTTTAAAACGACAGGGAGAGTCTATGAAAAAAATTCTCAGCTTACTCATTGTTTGTTTTTGTTTCAGTACATGTTGCTCTAAGAACATGTATCAAACACAGATAGATAATGCGGAAAAAAATTTTAAAAAAGGCAATTTTTCCAGAACTGTTGAAATATATGAAAGTCTTATACAAATAGAAAAAGTAAATAATCCATATATTTATTACAATCTCTCGAACGCATACTATAGAAATGGCAATTTAGGAAAAGCAATTCTCAATATAGAAAAAGCATTAAAACTCGCTCCTAGGGATAGTGAAATAAAAAGCAATGCTCAACATTTGCATAGCATTGCAGGAAATAACATGCAAAAAAATTTGGCAGATATTGTTTTGCAGCATTTTTCCTTGAATGAGATAACAATAGCGTTTTCAGTTGTTCTAATTTTATTTATCATGTCGCTGTCTTTGCTTTTAATAAAAGGAAGTTTAATATTTAAAAAATTTACAGCAAGTTTAATTGTTTTTTTGATAGTATGTATTCCTCTTTTATGTCTGAAAGGGTGTGATGAGTTCTCCGTAAGAAAAGCGGTACTTGTTTCAACTTCAAGTATTAGAAGCGGCCCCGGAAATAATAACCCTGAAATATTTACACTCACTGAAGGAAAAATTGTTTCCATCATTGCTAAGAGCGGAGATTGGGTCAATATAAAAATTGAATCTGAAAACGAAAAACTTCCCGGTTGGGTTGAAAGCAATGCAATAGGAAGTGTAAATGAGTAAAATAAATACTATCAACATTGAAAAACAAATATTTGATTATTTATCGCAGCGCTTAAGTCCAAAACGGTATGAACATTCTTACAATGTTGCAATGCTTGCTATAGACATTGCCTCAAACAATTGTGCAAACGTTTTAAAAGCGCAGACAGCGGGTCTTTTGCATGATTGCGCAAAATATATGTCGGATAGAGGACTTATTAGTCTCCTAAAAGATCATAAGAATTTTAAATATTTTAAAGAAATATCAAATGTTTCGCCACGGTTGCTTCATTCTTTTGCCGGAGCAATTGTTGCAAAAGAAAAGTTTGGAATAAAAGACAGTGACACTTTAAATGCAATAAGGAATCATACTTTAGGCAGGGCGAATATGAGCGTTCTTGAAAGGGTCATTTTTGTTGCGGATTCTGTTTCTCTTGATAGAAAATGGATGCATGCCAAAAGAATTAGAAACTTAGCAAGAACAGATTTGGATAAGGCTTTTCTTGAAACACTTAAAAATAAAATAGAAGATGTTATTAATGATGGCAGTTGGTTGTGTCCGCAGACTGTGAACACGTGGAATTGGTATGTTTCAAACTATAAAAAAAATAATTAAGATATTAGTTGTTATTAAGTGTGGTTTTATAATTTTGGTTTTAATTCCATCCATTTATGTATATAAGAACGATATTATCGCAAAAGATATTAAAGATAAAGGCAATGCTAGTTTTTTTGTTTTGATATACGGGACTGATAAGATGTTTCCTGAACGATTTGACGCGTACACGATGTTGTATGACAAATCGACCAATATGTTTAAAATTTTGTCTGTGAATACTGAAGCAGTTGTCTTTAAGAAAAAAGAGAAAGCAAGAAGTTTAAAAACGCGGTTTAATGAAAATGCGAAAAAAGATTTAGACAACGCTTTAAAGGTTTTTTACTCGGATTTGCATGAAATTTTAGGAACAACTGCCGATTTTGATTTTTATATTAATATCAATTTTGAAACGCTTGATATTATGATGCGACATAACAAAAAATTAAAGTTAACGCTTTCACAAGATAATTTTGAAAATAAAGATTTAGAATCTTTAAATCGACTTGAAATGATGGAGCAGATTTTACATTTGATACCACATAAGATACTAAACATTTACAAAAATTATAAATTATTGGATACAAATATTCCGAAATTATCTCTTCTATCTTCGGCTGTAAGACTTAAATTTTTAAAACCTGCTATTATGTTTTGTGAATTACCTGTAAAATATACAAAAATGAGAGTTGAACCTGACAAACAAAACATTGAAGAATTTTTAGATAAAATATACCGCGTTAATGTAAGTTCACAGATAAGTACAAGAGATTTACTTATTGATGTTAAAAATGCTTCAAAAAAACTGCGTATGGCGGAAAAAGCAACATGGCTTTTAAGAAAAAATAAGTTTGATGTTTTAGATTGGGGGACTTTCCCTATATCTTATGATAAAACCCTAATAAAAGATTGCAAGGGAAATTTTGAGCAGTCTTTAAGGATAGCAGAGGTTTTAAAAGCTGGAAAGGTTATTGTGTCGTACAACAATAAAATATATTCAGACATAAGCATATTCGTAGGTAGAGATTGTATGATTTATGACAATCTTGATAAGAAAGGGGACCGCAATGGCAAAAATTGATTTTTATGAGCTGGCTGTTAAATCTGCGCAGATAGCAGAAGATAAGAAAGCAATAGATACTATCATTTTAGATGTCCGCAATTTAACTGTGATTGCAAATTATTTTGTTGTAACTACAGTCCAATCAACCACGCAGATAAATGCAATATCTGCAGAAATTGAAAAAATTTTTAAGGAACAAGATATGAGACCGCTAAGAAGAGACGGGATATCTTCTTCTACATGGAGGGTTGTAGATTACGGTGGAATTATTATACATGTTATGTCTCCGGAAATGAGAGCATCTTATAAATTAGAGACTCTTTGGGATAAAGCTAAACTTGTCGAGATTAAGAAGCAGAAAATTAAAGTTAAAAAGCAGGTTGTTGCAAAGAAATTAGAGAAACCAAAGGCAAAAGCGGGAGCGCTAGTTAAAAGAGCAGTTAAAAAAATAGTAAAGAAAACTAAAAAGATTATTAAGGGCAAAGCAAAAAAGAAATAAGAGGTTGGCTTACTTCATAATAATTATTTCTTTTTTGTTTCTTCTGCCCAAGTACGTCTGATATATAAAGGTTGTACTTCTTTGTAGCTGGCGCTTTTTTCGTTGTTGTAAGCTATTGTAGCAAGTGTTTGAGATTGTGGTATGTGCATATTATATGGCAGAGATACGCTGTATTTACCTAGTCCTTTGCTAAATTTTTCTTTGTAGGTTATTGCAGCATTCCCTATAATAAGTATTTTGTTTTTATACTTTTTTAAATCTTTTATAAACAAATCTATGTTTTTAATAATTATTTCTTTGCCATCTTTAACATAAACCTCGTTTCTTAGAGCATCAATAGCAGCGATTGTTTTTATTCCTTTTATTTCAACAAAAGATTTTTCTAAAATTGACAAAGTATCGATAGCAGTAATAGATTTGTTTAATATTTGCGCAAATGTTTTTACCGCAGTCATTCCAACCCTAATTCCTGTGAAACTTCCGGGACCTACAGATACTGCAAATTTATCTATATTTTCAAAAGAGTTTCCGGTGTCTTTTAGTAATCGTTCTACTGCAGGAATAATCATTTCAGAATGAATATGTCCGCAATCGTAGTAAAATGACGCGATAATTTTCTCGTTTTCACTTAAAGCTATGCTGAATGTTTTTCCTGAAGTTTCTACTGCTAAAATTTTCATTTTTTTTCTCTATTTTTATTTTTCTTTCAGATCCCGTATTTTCAATTTCAACACTCCATTGGTTATCGTTTTCAGCTCCTATCAATTTATCCGCCCATTCTATAAGCGAAATATTTTCACTATAAATATATTCTTCTATACCTATATCCCATACGGTTGATGGCTGGAGTCTGTACAAATCTAAATGAAAAAGCTTTAAATCGACTGCATCGTATTCGTTTACAAGCATAAAACTTGAACTTCTTGCAAAACCTTTATTGCCAAAAGCTCTCACAACACCTTGTGCAAAAGTTGTCTTGCCGCTACCCAAATCGCCTTTTAAAAAAATAATATCGCCACTTTTTAATACGGACGCAAACTGCTTACCCAAAGCCCTTGTTTCTTCAGAGGTTTTAGTAATAAAAGCATTATTTTTAAAAGTGTTGAAACCCTGCGTATTTAATTTTTTGCTTTTTGCCATTATAAAAATATTCTACCTTTTTCGATGAATTTATTTTTCCTATATAAGAAATCTCAGGGACTAATTTTGTTAAAAGTTTTGATTTTGATTTTGGTGTAGTGAAAACAAGTTCGTAATCCTCCGCGCCAAATAATGCGAAGTTCAATTGTTTTTTATCCTCTTTAAAAACTTTTTTTAAACTAGATGAAATAGGAATAGTATCCATATAGATATCTGCGCCTTTATCGGAATCTTTTGTCAGTAAATCAACAGAAGTATATAATCCGTCGGAAGCATCTGTTAAAGAAGTTAAATATTTTGAAATTTTCCGCGCTTCTCTAAGTCTTGCTTTAGGATTATTTTGTTTTGAAATCAAAAAATATTCATCTTTATTATATTTGTGTTTTGCTCCATATTTGTACAAAAGCGTAACTCCGGCTCCCGCATCGCCAAAAGTATTTGTTACGCCGATTATATCTCCCTCGTTTGCGCCATTTCTTTTAATTACTTTCTCTTTGCACAAACCAACAACGGTAACAGATATTGTAATTTTATCAGATTTT
>JAIXMY010000004.1 GCA_020328045.1 Candidatus Endomicrobiellum pyrsonymphae | reverse complement strand
GCAATATGGCGAAAATGGCAGGATGCTTGAGGAAAGAATGATGGCGGCGTTGAAAACAGATTTGGGGACGAGAAAGATATTGCAAGAGAGGTTGTAGCTGCAGTATAAAAAATCTTTATACTAGTCTGAAAAATCTTTGCTATCCGACGAGAAAATATACGCATGCGTGATTCGCGTATAAAAATCTTTGTATTAATCTGAAAAGTCTTTGAATTTTGTTCATTGGAACTTTGTTCCTTGAGCCATTGGCTCTTGGAGCTTAGCTCCTTTATTATAGAGTCCTATTAGCCGTTTTTTGAGAGTTTTTGATTGATTTTTGTTTGTCATCTTTGTTTGATTTTAGGGTTGAATTATAAATTAAGAATTTGATTTGATATAATACGGGTCTGCAAGGGAAAAGCTAAGAATCATAAGGAACAAAGTTCCAAAGATTTCGTAAATATTTTGTATCTTAAATTTGACAAACCACATGGAAAAAATGTAACATTCTCTTACAAGTAGCAGAATCAAACAGAAACAAGCATAAAAATTGTCAAGTAGCAGTCAAATAAAAAAAGTTCTATATTCTTTTCTCACCAATAGTTTGGATAACTATTGAATTCACATCAACATAAAATTTAACAATCCACATGTAACATTTCTTAAAAAAGACACAAAATGATTTCACAAAAGTTTTACAATAGACCTCTACATTCACATAGTCTAGTTAAATGAATGTTGCAACAATACCACAAAGGAGGAAGCAGTACGTAGTGTGTAAGAAAGGTAAAGCAGGTAGCTTTGATTGTGCAGGAAGATACTTTGTGCCTAGCGCAGAGTTAAATAAAGAGCCTAATGGCTTAAAAAAGGATGGTTTAAATGATTAGATTTAAAGATGTAACAAAAGTTGTTTTAGTACTTGCTTTGTGTTTTTGTTTTGCTGGGGTTAGTAGAGCTGAAAAATTTAAAACATGTCCAGTTTTTGATCCACCAATTACAATTAATTGTGCAGCAGCTCAGAAAAACTATATAAACTCTCGAGCGAACTGTATGCAGGCACGTTATATAAAAGGAGAACATGAAAAATGTGCAAAAACGTGGGGATGTGATCATAGTGTATCAGAAGAGGCAGCTAATGATATTGACAGAGCCCACTACTGCACGAAAGTAGATGAAGCTGAGAAATTTGTAGAGGAACTTTGCTATGGAGAAGATATAGATATGGATGAACTGGAGGAAAAAGCAAGTTCAAAATTCCAAGCTTTGCCACGTGTAAATGTTAATAAAAACAACTGAGTAAGATAAAGACCTATAAATCAACTCCTTCAAGTACTTTCAAAACTTACGGGTAATACCCTAAGTATGCCCGTAAGTTTCTTTAATCTGTCCCGCCGACCCCATAATGACTGTCTGTTTTAGGATAGCTCATCATATCCATAAGTCCTAATTGCCTTTACAAATCTCTCTACTTGATACTTAGGTATGCCTGTTCTCATTGATATTTCTTTTCTGTTTAATATCCCCCAAATGTAACCTAAAATACAATATTGCTTGCTGTGCGTAACTGTAATTATAACGATATATCGGTATTTCGCTGTCTTGTATAAGTTTGAACCGCTCTTTTAATTCATAAAGAATTAGACTATTGTGTTCTTTTTCAAGACTTTGATTGATGCTTGTCCGATTGTATGATAAACTTAATTCGTTTTGGCGATATTGTTTTAACAAATTCTTAACTGTTTCATACCTGCCTCCTACCTTGTTAGATTTAGATATAAACAGTATTGTTTTGATTTTGCATCTTTCTATTTTTTAGTATCTTTTTGATTTTGCGTTGACAATCTAATAAGTTCTGATTGAAATATAAGCACGTTTTATATATAATCACTGTTCTCAGGTATTTGTTTAGTGTTTGAAACAGCGCACTTACTGTTCATGCTGCCATCGTCTAGCGGTTTAGGACATCGCCCTCTCAAGGCGGAGATCACGGGTTCAAATCCCGTTGGCAGCATTTTTGAAATATCGACAATATACTGATGTTAGTTCTTTTTATTGACGAGAAATTGTACAAATTAAACATATCAACAGTTATCAATTCCTGTCAAGTTTAATCATTCTCTGCTTACAAATTGCTTACAACTCTGTGCTTGATAAAACTACTAAAAATTGTCTGATATCAACACACTGCATCTGTTTTCTATCCAACCGTCATCCAACACTTTTGATAGCCATGAATTAAATCTATAATCTTTTGTTCGTGTGGATATTCAACTAACCGCCTCTAGAAATCAATACATGTTTTTCTGTAGCCACAACATATCTCTTTTATTTTACTTTGTAATTTACAATATGTTATTATTTCACAGATATTTTATCAATCCCTGCAAGTTGTAAAGGGATTATTTAGTAAATTATAAACTAAATAAAGGAAAGTAGCATGAAAACAGCAAACAAGGTAGTTGTGAGAAATGGACAGATAGTAGAAGCAGAATTAGTTGTACAATTTTTTTGCGACCAAAAACATAAAGAGGTTGTAGCAGAATGTCCGTCTTTGCTGATAGCGACTTCAGGCAAAGATTTATCGCATGCTAAAGAAATGTTTAAAGAGGCTTGCGAACTGTGGATAGAAACGATCAACAAAGATTTCGATGCGAGAGAAGAACTCGAAAATATGGGCTGGAAATTTACAGGAATGCAAGCAATTTCTACAAGTACAAAAGATTTAGTTGACGATTTACCTTTGTTATCTAACAATTCTATCATGTTTAATATTCCAGCGCCAACATGGGCAAACTAAAAAAAAGGTTTAAATTGGTATAATTAGTTTTGTATAATCACAACAGTTACGAGAGCTAGTCGTTTCTATAAATACTGTTTGTAAAGAAAGACAAAAGACTTATATATTACGCTTGTAAATAAAACACGGGGGAGGGGATTTGATTAATTTCAAGAAAGTCGTAAGCATTATTGTTTTATTTAGCTTTGTGTTGTGTTCATGTGGAAGCAACAAGAATAATGGGAGTGGTGGAAATGATCGGATACTGAGAAACCACCTTGCGACTACGTGTTGTTACGATGGAAACCTGGTTCAATGGGGTCTTAAGGAAAATCAATGTATTGATCCAAATAAAGGTGTATGTTATAACACCAACATCGTTCCAAGAGATAATTCAAAGGGAATTTCCTCGTGTTGTTTCCATGATGATCTTGACATAGGCTTAGGTAAATGCGTTGACCCTGCCAAACATTCATGCTATGTCGATCCAACTAGATATACTGTAGCTACTACTAAAAAAGGTTTTCTTAAACGATACTCTGACTACGGATATGATGAAACAATTAAGGAAATAGCCCAAAAATTGTCAGTTGGGATGATGTTAGAAGCAGACGCAGTCGAAAAAGCAGAAGAAAGAGTTAGCAAAATACCCAAGCCAGTTGAAATTGTTGGAGAAGCTGAATTTGAAAGAGAGGTTTTGTCGTCGGACAAGCCGGTGGTGTTAGTTGTTTTTTCGAGTCCAAATTGTCCACACTGCAGGAAACTTTCTCCTACTGTTAATGAACTTGCATCTACGTATGAGGGGAAGAAAGCAAAAATATGTAAAGTTAATACAAGTGAAAATGGGGAATTATTTAAGTCCTCCCTGTTGGAGAAGTTGCAAATAAAAATAGAGGGTGTTCCAAGTTTGTTTTTGTTTAAAAAAGTCAAAGACGGCAAAATGGTTCTAGCAAAAAAAATAAAAGAAGTAGAAGATCGGGAAAAAAAGAACTTAGAAAAAATTATAAACGAAGCTCTTCCTGAAGAAAAATGAGATGAACATGAAGATGAATAGGAAATAGACAAAGCTCCTTAAAGTCTTGCTTAAGACTCTTGAGTGATATGCACACATCTGCAAGGAAAACATAAGAATCATAAAGATTTCATAAATACTTTATATCTTAATATCTTAAATTTGACAAACCCATAGAAAAGATGTAGCATTCTTTCATAGACAGCAGTCAAACAGAAAAAGTTGTATATTCTTTTCTCGCCCGCCAATAGTTTGGATAACTCTTGAATTCACATCAACACAAGATTTAACAAGTCGCATGTAACATTCCCTAAGAGTTCTCAAAAGATTTCATAGAAAACTTACGGTTATTCATTAATTAAATACTGTAGTAATACCACAAAAGAGGAAATAGACGTTGTAGGGTGATTGTAAACACACTTTGCGCCTAGCGTAGAGTAAAATAAAAGCGTCTAATGGCGCAAAAGGATGATTAATAGGTTTGATTTTTATCGTGGGGGACAAATGACTACCAATGACGTCACTGTTTTTATAAGTTTAGTTGCCGGACTTACAAGTTTTGTAAGTCCCTGTGTTTTGCCTTTAATACCATCTTTTATTTCTCTTATAACCGGCATGTCAGTTGACGATTTAAAGACATCAAATAAATCATCAAAGCATATATTTATAAAAACTTTGCTTTTTATTTTGGGTTTTTCTCTTGTTTTTATTGGACTTGGAATGTCTGTGAGTCAGTTTGGAAGTTTGCTTGGCAAATATAACGCAATATTGAGATATATCGGCGGTTGCATCATCATATTGTTTGGACTGCATATGTGCGCAGTATTAAAAATCAGTTTTCTGTATAGACATTTTTCTTATGCAAGCAAAAGTCCACCCTCAGCGCTAACAAACATAGGCATATTTTTTACAGGTGTAACATTCGCTTTAGGTTGGACACCGTGTGTTGGTCCGGTTTTGGCATCAATTTTAATTGTTGCTTCAACTCAAGAAACAATTTTAAACGGGTTTTGGTTGTTGGTATTTTATTCTTTGGGTTTTGGCATTCCGTTTATGCTCACTGCTCTTTTTGTAAATAAATTTTTAAGCGCCTTTAATGTTATAAAAAAACATTATAAAACAATAGAAATCGTATCAGGAATATTGTTGATTTTTACTGGCGTATTACTCATCACAAACGGATTTTCTAAAATCACATCGTTTGTACTTTATATTATTTAAAAGTAATATGAATGATCGGAAGATGTAAAAGCTGATTCTATAATTTCTACTTTATTATCATCTGCGGCAGCAACATCAAAACGAATATCATTTTTGATATTATTCTGCTTGACGTACGTTATTGCTGACTTAATAATTTTCTGCTGTTTTTTAAATGTTACTGCTTCTTGAGGGACACCGCTATATAAAGATTTTCTGTATTTGACTTCAATAAAAACTATAGCGTCTTTATGCTTTGCTATTATGTCTATCTCGCCAAATTTTGTACTGAAATTTGTTTCAATAACTTCATATTTTAACTTTTTTAAATACTCAACAACTTCTTTTTCTTTCTCAAAGCCAATATCTTTGGTTGTTTTCATAAAATCCTTGGCTATCTATAGTTAAATCACTTTAAGTTGCTCTATTTAAGGTTTAACGACTCTCAATTGCGAGACTTGCGACGTTTGCAAGTTGTGGCAAGCTACGATCAACTAGGTTTTATATCGATACAATTGCGCTACTTAAATTTACTGAAAAGAGCGTAGCTCGTAGGTTAAGCTCAAAAATAGCGCACTGTGTCGTTGGACTTCCTATGGTGCAATTTTAAGTAATTTGACTATATTACACAAAATGAATTCCGAGTCAAACTAGTAACGGTACATCAACGATAACAAGTAACTCAACTAAATGTTAAGTTTTATCTAAGAAACAATATTGCTTATGGGAGCAAAAGTTAATCTATGAAGCGGGCATGGACCGTACTTCTCCAAGGCTTCTATATGTTTCTTCGTGCCATAGCCTTTGTGTGTTTCAAACCCATAAATAGGGTATTGCTTTGCATAATCTGCCATCATTCTATCTCTAATGACCTTAGCAAGAATCGAAGCAGCCGCAATACGTGCGCTTTTTGCATCTCCGCTAATAACTGTTTCTTGATTAATAGATAGGTTTGGGACTTTACGATTGCCGTCTATTAAACAAAAATCAGGTTTTACTCGTAATCTAAGCACAGCCCGCGACATTGCAAGGAATGTCGCCTGCAAAATATTGATCTTATCTATGGTTTCATTATCAACAGTTTCAATAGCGTAAGCCGAAGCTCTTTCTTTTATTATTTCAAAAAGCCTTTCTCTTTTCTTTGGCGACAACTGTTTTGAATCGTTTAAATCTTGGATTATTATGTCTTTGGGAAGAATTACTGCAGCTACAACCACGGGACCTGCCAAAGGACCCCGCCCAGCTTCATCAATGCCTGCAACGGCATCATACCCTCTATCGTAAAAGCTACTATCAAAAGAGAACGTTACCATTCGTTTGTACAATCTTAATTTGCAACAGAAACTTGCGTTGGCGATTCTTTCTTCCCAAATCTTCTAGAAGAATCTTCAGAAATTCTTGCAGCCTTACCTGAAAGATTTCTTAGATAATACAATTTTGCTCTGCGCACTTTTCCACGTCTTACAACTTCAACTTTTTCAATGCGAGGGGAATGAATAGGAAAAATCCTTTCAACTCCTACTCCGAAAGAAATTTTTCTTACTGTGAAAGTTTCTGAAAGTCCGCTACCTTTCACACGTATAACTACGCCTTCAAAAACTTGTGTTCTTTCATTTTCACCTTCAACTACTTTAAAATATACTTTTATCTGATCGCCGGATTTGAAAGATACCCCCAAATCCTTTTTCTGCGCTAACTGAACATGCTCTAGTAATAACATTTACTACTCTCCTTTATGAACAACAAAACAACTTGGACTAGCAAGAAATACTACACCCTCTTGCTCCCAAAGCAAGCACGATAGTCAATTACGCTACTCCACGATTTTACTTTTTTATTCCTCGCGGGCATAACGCCCGCGAGGTTGGCTGAGTACAGCCACCCTATACAGCGTCGTCGGCGTCGATGTAGATACACTTATACTGCACTGCAACCAATCACATTTTACTTTTCAATTTCTACTTTGTCTATCAATAAATCCGGGCGACGTTCCTTCGTTCTTTTATACGATTCTTTTGCACGCCATTCGCCAACTTTTTTATGATCCCCCGACAAAAGTACCTCTGGAACTTTATGACCCTTAAACACTGCAGGTCTTGTGTAATGGGGATAATCCAACAACCCATTATAGAATGAATCATTTTTTACAGAATCTTCCTCTTTGACAACTCCGTGAAGCATTCTTGCAATACTATCGACTAAAACCATTGCGGGAATCTCTCCACCGGTAAGAACATAATCGCCAACCGATATTTCTTCATCAACATAATTTATAACACGCTCATCAATACCTTCATAATGCCCGCATACAAGAACTAAATATTTAAACTCTGCAAGGTTTTTTACAATTTTATTGTTTAGCGTTTTACCCTGTGGCGACATATAAATAACATATGGTTTTGAATATGGACTTTTATAAGCACTGTTTTTCCTTTTGACACCCGCGCTTTTTATAGCATTGTACAACGGCTCAGGCTTCATAACCATTCCAACACCGCCACCAAAGGGCTTATCATCAACTTTTTTATGTTTGTCTTCAGAGAAAGATCTTATATCAACAATATTAATTTTAAGAAATTCTTTTTTTGCCGCTCTGCCTATTAAACTTTCCGTAAATGGACCTTTAAACATTTTAGGGAAAATCGTAAGAATGTCAATCCTCATACACATAATGACCATTATATTCAAAAAGATCGTCAGCCAGTTTCACTTGACCATAAATGTCTTCATACTCTTTAGGTAAAGCAACAAAAATTTTCTTCCTCGCAATGTTCACCTCTTTTATTACATTTTTTAATGCAGGAATCAAGATTTCTTCATTGTAACATTTTACAATCCAAACGTCATTGCTACCCGTTAACACAACATCCGAAAGAATCCCCAAACGAAGTCCGTTTTGATTAAAGACTTCAAAACCCAAGATGTCGGAAATCTTCCACTTTAAATCGTTCTTTTTCAGATCCATTTCCTTACTCAATTACTTCGACAGTTGCTCTTTTATTAAGTTTTGCGGAAGCTGAATTCACAATAATTCTTATTGCCTTAATAATTCTGCCCTCTTTACCAATAATCTTGCCTCTGTCCCCATCGGCGACTTTTAATTCCAAAACCGTTGCTTTCTCTCCTGCAATTTCTCTGACTTCTACCTGTTCCGGACTGTCAACCAAAGCCCTCGCAATTAAAAGCACAAGTTCTTTCATAAGCCCCCCCTCGTAGTAAACAACTTAGTAACTATCAACTATCTATTTTCAATTATTTGGCTCTTTTTTATTAATGCAGCCACCGTTTCTGAAGCTTGCGCCCCGGTACCTAGCCAATAATTCACTCTGTCCATATTAACATTGAATTTATTATCCACTGCTATTGGATCATACTGACCAAGAATTTCTATAGGTTCTCCATCTCTCTTAGACCTCTGATCAACTGCTACTACTCTGTAATAAGGTCTTTTTGGTTTGCCCCTTCTCTGCAAACGTAGTCGAACTGCCATTCTGTACCTCCATACTCAACACCATAGCTTACCCGTCGCAAAAATCACCGGGAGCAGAATTGTATATAAATAAGTCCATCTTGTCAAACGACAACGACGTATTTTTTTTATGACAGTATCTCCAAACGGAGGGGGAGAGATTCGAACTCTCGGTACGGACTTTCATCCGTACACCGGTTTAGCAAACCGGCGCACTAGACCAACTATGCGACCCCTCCAAACAAGCAGGGATTGTACTAAATATTACCGTTCCTTGCAATAAAACGTATTAGTTGATATAATCCTGTTTCGACGAAGCAGAAATAATGCGCACTGAAATGTTGCGTCTACAATTGAGGCAATAAATGCAAATAATTGACGGTAAAAAAATATCAAATGATAAAAGAATTGAAATTAAAGAAAGAGTTGCTCTGCTTAAACAACAAACGGGAAATGTCCCGGGTCTTGCAACGATTTTAGTGGGCAAAGATCCTGCAAGCCAAGTTTATATTAAATCAAAAATTAAAGCATGCGAAGATGCTGGAATAATATCCTACCACCACAATCTTGATAATAATGCTTCTCGAAAAGAGATTATCGCTTTAATAAACGAATTGAACGCAAATCCCAAAATTGACGGTATTTTATTGCAACTACCTCTTCCAAATGGTGAAGATGTTCAAGAATGCATTAATGCAATAAGTCCTTTAAAGGATGTTGACGGTCTTAATCCTTTTAATGCGGGACTTCTCAATTTATCAAAAAACTGGGACGAAATAATCAAAAAAAATATTTTAGTTTCTTGCACACCTCTTGGCGTTATACATTTATTACATGAATCAAATGTAGTAATTGAAGGAAAAACAGCAATTGTTATAGGCAGATCAAATTTGGTGGGCAAACCTCTTTCAATGCTCTTACTTGCAAACAGCGCAACGGTTATAATGGCTCATTCAAAAACAAAAAATTTAAAAAAGATGTGTAAGATCGCAGACATTGTTATCGTAGCTATAGGCAAACCAAAATTTGTGAGTAAAGAATTTATAAAAGACGGAGCAACGGTTATTGACATCGGAATAAATAGAACGCCTAACGGACTGAGCGGCGACGTTGATTTTGACGATGTTAAAAACATGGATATAACAATAACACCTGTTCCCGGCGGAGTTGGACCAATGACAATAACGATGCTTTTAGGAAACACTTTAAAAGCATTTAGCAACAGAAACAATTACGTTCGCTCGGAGATAAAATGAATTTTGATTTTATTATAACTTTTTTCCTGCCGATTCTAGCAGGTACGCTGTATTTTTTTATGGCGATTGAAGTAAAACGTACAAGCAGGTTTCGTTCTATGATGTTTGGCGAAATCGGTTTTAAAAAAATTGAATTTGCGTTCATAATATTTGGTATTTATTTTATTACGCGACCCTTTCAGAATGTTTTAGGACCTCATCCATGGCCATTGATAATAAATTGTATGAGGCAATTTTTTTTAATGGCTGTAATTGCTCCTTCTATTCTTGTTGCTATTTTCCACTGGGTACCTACACCTAGCGGCGCGCCACACTCTACAAAATTTGCCGCTTATACAATGGGATCTTTAATGGGAATAATTTTTGTTTTGCTAAACAGTATTGCCGTAACGGGATCTAAAGTTGTGTCAACATGGGGCGATATTAATATATACGACCCTGTGTGGTTTCAATCCGTACATCCATCGATACAACTTATATTAATACATTTAATTTGCCAGTTTGTTTCACCTGTAGGATTTTTACTTCTCGCTGCAGCATATGTAAGACATAGACGACATAATTATCAGCTTGCAAATATTTATAATTTAATACCCACAAAATGGAGATATCTTGAAGCAAGTTTAATTATTTTTGCAGCATCGTTTATAGCAGCAGGCATCGCTGTACTTTGCGGCTCTTATTACACTTATCTGTGGTCTATTTATTTTATTGGTTCAATCGTTGCCGGCATTTTTGCAATGAGAAATATCAAACTTCCTCCTCGTGAAACTCCAAATGATTTAAAATAATAATTTGCTTTTTTTTTTCTTTTTTATAATAATGGTGTCCGAAGTGAAACTTTCCGCGCTTTGCGTGCGGAAGTATAAAAAGGGAGATTCTTCCCAAAAGGAGTCGCACATGGCTTGTGGATGCGCAGGAAAAAAAGCAGTGTCTAAGAAAAAGAAGATTGTAAAAAAAGTGGCAAGCAAAACTGTTGCTAAAAAGAAGAAAAAATAAAATTTTGTGAAGTGAAAAAGCCGATTCTTAAGAAGAGTCGGCTTTTTTTTGTTTGTTGCCACACCTATGGTACTTGCGCTTTTTTAGATTTTATTATGTCGAAACCCGTATATTTTCTCAGTGCCTCAGGAATTACTACAGAGCCGTCTTCTTGCTGATAGTTTTCAAGTATTGCTGCAAAAGTTCTACCAACGGCGACACCTGAACCATTTAGTGTGTGTAAAAGATCTTTTCTCTTATTTTGAAAATATTTCATTTTTATATTCATTCTTCTTGCTTGGAAATTTCTAAAATTTGAACATGAAGAAATTTCCCTATACATTGAATTTCCGCTAAGCCATACTTCCAAATCATAAGTTTTCGCCGATGAAAAACTCATGTCGCCTGTTGACAAAAGAACAACTCTATATGGGAGCTTGAGCAATTCTAAAACATTACCTGCATCAAGAACAAGAGATTCTAATTCTTCGCTTGAAGTTTCGGGTTTAACAAATTTTACGAGCTCAACTTTATTAAACTGATGGTTTCTTATAAGCCCTTTAGCATCTTTACCATACGTTCCGGACTCTCTCCTAAAACATGCGGAATAGGAAACAAGTTTTTGTGGGAGCAAAGATTCGTCTAAAACACAATCTCTGTAAATATTTGTTACAGGTACTTCCGCTGTAGGTATTAAATACAAATCATCGTTAGCGCATTTAAAGGCATCTTCTCCAAACTTCGGCAACTGACCTGTCCCCCTCATAGAAGCACCGTTCACAAGATAAGGGGTCATTATTTCCTTATATCCTCTTGATTTATGCGTATCTAAGAAAAAAGAGATAATTGCTCTCTCTAAAGCGCAACCTTCATTTTTTAAAACTGCAAAACGCGAACCCGAAATTTTTGATGCTGTCGCAAAATCAAGAATATCCAGTTTCTCTCCAATTTCCCAGTGATGTTTAGGTTGAAATGAATTTTTTTTTATCTCCCCGACAACTCTTATAATCTTATTATTTTTTTCATCTTTGCCTATCGGAACACTTTCGTCAGGAATGTTTGGAAGCCCAAGAAGAAAATCTTCCATTTGGTTTTTAATCAGCAAAAGCTGTTTTTCCTGCTCTTGAATTATATCTCTTGTTTCATTTATTTCTGCAAGAATATCTGGAGAAGGCTCTTTGCCGTCTCTTTTAAGTTTTCCTATTTCTCCAGATTCTTTATTTCTTTTAAGCCTTAGTTTTTCTATCTCCCCTATTACAAACTTTCTTTTCTCGTCCAACTTCAATATTTGATTAAAGTTGACAGCTTTATTTCTATTTAGCATCGCTTGTTTAACAGCTTCAACATTTTCTTTAATAACTTTGATGTCTAGCATTTTCTCTCCTTATATATAGTCGGCTAACTTTATATTGGTACGTTAGCTCAAAAATGGATGTAACGCGAGACGAACCGACGAAGCAATAACTCATTCCTCTTGCTAGGAAGTCAAACGCCACAACGCGCTATTTTTACGTCATACACCCTTTTCAGTAAATTTCATCTGTTTTATTGGTCAATAGTTCAATACTACACTATCTCTTATAAAACAGCCAAAATTTCATTGAAAATTAAGTAGCGCAATTGTATCAACATAAAAGTTAGTTGACTATATGTTCATATAATGTAGTTCCACACAATCCTTGAAACCTATTGCTGTTTCAACATCGTCTATAAATTTATCAGAACATTCGGACAGATATTCTGTTTCAATAGAAAATTTTCCGTGTAAGGAATCTTCTAAATCAAGATAAACTTTTGCTTTGCCATTATGTTGACTAAAAATTTTCTTTAGTTCATCGCTTAAAGTATCATCATATCTTGTTGTAGAAACTTTTACATGCACTTCTCCGCAATTTGCCGGAAATTTCTTTTTGGCTTCATCTATTGTCATTATATCCTCTACTATTATTTCAGGTTGTCCATGCGTTCCCATTAATCCACCCTTTGCTACAACAACATTATTGGGCGTAATATAAGAACTAAATCTTTCAAAATTTTTTGGGAAGAGTATCGCATCAACACTACCGTGCAGATCCTCTATTCTCAATCTCGCATAAGGTTCTTTTTTTACTTTTGAAATAAGTTTTTTTACAGAGACTATCATACCGGCAACGCGTACGCTTTGCGCCGTTTTAAAATCAACATTTTCTTTCGGTTCCGGTAATTTGTCAAGTCTATAATTAGAATATGCAACAAGATCTCTCTTTCTCGGGGTTAACGGATGCCCCGAAAGATAAAATCCCAAAACTTCTTTTTCAAAAGCTAACGCTTCAGAAAGTTCAAGCGGTTTTGCCTTTTGTAATGAAGATACGCTTACCATAGTTTCTGAATTATTGAAAAGGAACCCTTGCGCTGAATCTCTTTCTTGTTTTATTTTTTCAGTTTTATTTACAGATGAATCTATACTTTGAATAAGACTTGCTCTTATTGCAAGTTTGTCTTTGCCAAAAGTATCGAAAGCGCCGGCCTTTGCAAGACTTTCAAGAGCTTTCTTATTTGTTGATTTCAAATCTATTCTTTGTAAAAAATCATTCCAGTCCTTAAATTCTTTGCTTTTTTTACCATCCAATCTTGCTTGCTCTATAGATTCTGTTAGTCCTTCTCCGACAGTTTTAACTGCAAGCAACCCAAAACGTATATTCTTGCCTTCTATTCTAAAATTTCCATCAGAGTATTGTACGTCCGGGGGTAATACTTTAATACCAAAAAGGGCGGCATCTTCTAAATACATTATCAATTTATTTTCTTCATTACCCTTTACAGAAGAACGGCCTATTTCACTATTAAGCAAAGCGGTTATATATTCTAACGGGTGATTTGCTTTTAAATATGCTGTACGATAAGATACTACGCCGTACGCAGCAGAGTGGGATTTATTGAAACCATATCCAGCAAAAGCAACAATGTTATTAAACACTTTTTCTGATATTTTTCTATCAATATTTTTTTCTTTAGCGCCATTTATAAATTTCTCTCTTTCTTTTTCAATAACTTCAGGTATCTTTTTGCTCATAGCTTTACGTAAACTGTCTGCTTCTCCGGGTGTGAATCCTGCCATGGCAACTGACATCTTCATTACCTGTTCCTGATACAAAATAACGCCGTAAGTGCTTTTCAATATAGGTTCTTGCAAAGGATAATCGTAAACAATTTTTGTTCTGCCATGTTTGCGGTTTACAAAATCGTCCAACATTCCTGAACCCATAGGACCAGGTCGATACAAGGCAATTAATGCCACTATATCGTCAATACTGCTCGGCTGAAGTTTTCTTATCAAATCCCTTATACCTTTACTTTCTAACTGAAACACGCCCATAGTTTTAGCTTCGTCAAGTAATCGATAAGTTTTTTTATCGTTTAACGGAATAATGTCTAAGTTAAAATCCGGATTTTTTTCATGTATAAATTTAACGCAATCGTCAATAATTGTAAGCGTTCTCAATCCCAAAAAGTCAACTTTTAAAAGACCCAACTGAGGCAGTACAACGCCGTCATACTGAGTTGTAATAATATCTTTTGAACCTTTTGCAAGAGGAGAATAATTTGTAATTTCTTCATTTGCTATAACCATCCCCGCGGCATGCACTCCGGTATGTCTTTTGAGACCTTCTAACTTTTGCGAAGTAGCTATGAGTTTTGCAATACGTTCGTCCGCTTTAACAAGTTTTGACAAATCTGTTGTAGTCTCTAAAGCCTCCGCAATACTTGCATTTTGGGGGATAAGTTTTGCGATGTTATTTGATTCCGTAGGAGTAAATCCCATCACTCTTGCAACGTCTCTTATAACAAGTCTAGACTGCATTGAGCCAAATGTTATAATCTGCGCGCATTTTTCTTCACCGTATTTGCGACGCACATATTTTATAACTTCGTCACGTCCCGTATCTGCAAAGTCTATATCTAAATCAGGCATTGATCTTCTATCAGGGTTTAAAAATCTTTCAAACAATAAATCATATTTTAACGGACAAATGTCTGTAATGCCTAAAGTGTATGCGACCATCGAGCCCGCGCCTGAACCTCTACCTGGTCCTACTGGAATGCTATGATCTTTTGCATATTTTATGAAGTCAGATACTATTAAAAAATAAGACGCAAAACCCATCCTGTTAATAATAGAAAGTTCATGCCTTAATCTTTCATCATGTTCGGGTTTAATTATATTGTATCTTTTAGCAAGTCCTTGACGACAAAGCGTTTCAAGATATTCTGAATCTGATTGATATTCTTTTGGTACGGGAAATTGTGGCAAGAGCAGTTTATCTGTATTGATTTCAAGATTAATTTTTTCAGCAATGATTAAAGTGTTTTTTGTTGCCTCAGGTACGTAAGAAAACGTTTTTGTCATCTCTTCCGCGCTACGGTAATAAAAAAGGTCTGAATCGAATCGCAGTCTTTTTACATCGTCTAACATCTTCCCTGTGCCAATACAAAGCAAAATGTCGTGAATTTTAGAATCTTCTTTTCTTAAAAAATGACAATCGTTTGTTGCAACTAGAGGAATGCCTGTTTTTTTTGACAGTTCAATAAAATCGGGAATTATTCTTTTCTGATCTTCAAGACCATTATCCATAATTTCTATATAAAAATTATCCGCGCCGAAAATATCGCGGTATTCTATTGCAACTTTTTCCGCTTTCTCCTTATTTCCTTTAAGTAGCGCCGACGCAACTTCGCCTGCAAGACAACCCGAAAGAGCAATAAGACCTTTACTGTATTTTCCTATACTTTCCTTATCAACTCGAGGCTTATAATAAAAACCCTCCGTAAAACCCACGCTTACCAAACGCATAAGGTTTTGATAACCTTCGAAATCTTTGGCAAGCAACGTTAAATGATTGTAATTACCGCCATCTTCAGCTGTCCTATCTATAACTTTATCTAAACGTGATTTTGGAGCAACATATACTTCACAACCTATAATCGGTTTTATGCCGCTTTGTTTTGCAGCCCAATAAAATTCCATAGCTCCGTACATATTACCGTGATCTGTAATAGCAAGAGCGGACATTTTATATTCATTAGCTATAAGATTAAATAACGCTCCGGGTTTTCCTTTGTCATCTGTCAATCTGCATGCGCCATCAAGGAGTGAATATTCGGTATGATTGTGTAAATGTACAAATTCTGCCACCATAGAAAACACCTGTTGTTTGGATTTTTGTTAGACAAAATATTATATCATTTTTAGAGTAATAAATTTAAATAAAAAAAGCGGGAAGCTGTTATGCCTAACCGTCACTGTTTAATTTTTATCTTGACAGTTACTACATATTCTTCACTTTTCCTGCCAAATCATTAAAAAAAGGCATCGAAAAATGGAAGGAAAAAGGAAGTAAAATATCATAAAAAGGCACCGATTTAGAAGCCTTTTTAGTTTCCTTTTTCATTCTAATCCCTTGCGGGATTAGAGTAGTATATTTTGCTCTTTTTCGGTGTCATTTTACATGATTATGGTGCGTGCGTTGCATTAGTTAAATAATATTGATACAATGGATCCAGTGTTGTTGATTATCTTTGCGCAATGGGGAATATGGGGGCTAATTAGTTAGCTATGAAAAAGATTGTTATGATTTTATTATCAATAATGTTTTTAGGTTCTTATGGTTACGCAGAAAAAATTAATAGAGCGCTTGTTGACAAACAAACCTTGAAAAATAATCCGTCTATTGCTGTGGCAAAACTTAACTTGGATAATGCAAAGCGAGCATATTATGGTTCTTTCGGTTCGTTCTTTCCTAGCTTGACTTTGTTTGGAACATCCTCAGACGCTAAATTTGAAAAACGAGAGCGTTCTTACGGATTAGAGACATCTCTTTCCCTTTTTTCAGGCTTTAAAACATACAATGACGTAAAAGAGAAAGCTGCCTTTGTTAAAGTTGCACAGGCAAATTACGATAGAGCTGTTTCCAATGCTATGTGCACGGCTCGTACCGAATATATAAATTTAATGTGGGCGTATGAAACAGTTGAATTGTCAGTCCAAATAAGAGAAAGAAGAATAAAAAACAAAGATTTAATAAAGTTTAAATACAATTTGGGCGATGTAGATATCAGTTCGCTAAAGATAGAAGAAGCCAATGTTGCGAATGCCGATCATAATTTACGTAGAGCACAAAGATACATAGAGACGACTTCCGCGGCTTTACTTAAAGCAACAGGTAGAAATGATGATGCTGTAATTTTAGAAACAGATGAAAAAATTATATCTTTAGAACAAGCGCTCTCAAAACCCGACTACAATAGTCTTATAGCAACAATTCCTGAATTCTTGATTGCCAAATACAAGCAAGATGCGAGTAAAGCTCACAGTGCGATGGTGAAAAAATGTTGGCTGCCATCGGTAGATATTGTTGGGGATATGATGCGTTCCAATAAATGGTCTCCTGATACTGAAGAATGGGTTGCTAAAATAAGGATATCATTCCCCTTTTTTGACGGAGGCAAAAACTACAACAATGTCAAAACGGCTTCAAATAATTTAAAAATAGCTTCAGAAACATTAAAAGACACAATAAGTGGATTAAAAGTAGACGCAGTAAAACGCTATAACGATATTATCGATGCTCAAGAAGCGCTAGAAACAGAAACATATCATTTAAGCGCATTAAAATTGCAAGCGGAAATTTCGTCAAAAAAATATCTAAACGGATTTTTAATTTATCACGATTGGCACACGATGGAAGACAATTATATAAACTTTCAAATAGAACTGTTGGATCACAGGAAGAAGGTGGCGCAATCGAGGGTTAACTGGGACAATTTTTTAGGGAAAGGTTTTACTAATGACGAAGAGGAAAATAAATGAAAAAAATATTGTTAATTTTTGGGCTTTTGATTGTTGCATCAACAATAGCGATAGCTGTGTTTAAGTCGCAAAAACAGAAAATAGAACAGGAAGCAAGGCTAGAATCGAGGGAATTGCATGTAGAGTTTAGAGAAAACGGAATAGTATATCCAAGGAACAGACTTGCAATCACACCTCAGTTTCCCGGAAGAATTGAAGAAATTCTTGTAGAGGAAGGTGATGCAATAAGAAAAGGTCAAATTATTGTTTGGATGAGTTCCAGGGAAAGGGCTTCACTGATAGATGCTGCGATGGCGATAAGTGAGAAAGAACATCAACGGTGGCAGAATATTTATAAGCCTGCGCCAATAGTAGCTTCGATGGATGGGTTTATTATTGCAAGGAATAAAGAGCCCGGACAGATCGTGTCTTCTTCTGATACAATTTTGGCTATGGCTGACGATTTGATAGTTTTTGCGGATATAGATGAAACAGATTTAAGTCGCATTGAGATTGGACTTAAGCTTAGGATGTACTTAGATGCATATCCAGCTGAAAGGTTTGAAGGTGTTGTAGAGCATATATATCATGAATCCAAGTCAGTAAACAATGTTACGGTCTATACCATACGAATAAAACCTCTAGAAAAGCCCAAAGTATTTAGAGCAGGGATGAGCGTGATTATAACGATAACGGCGGAATCTAAAAAGGATGCGATGTCAATTCCAAGTATTTTTGTTACGGAAAAAGAGCAAGCAAAGACGGTAACTATAAAAACAGGGACTGCAAAAAAACCGATATTTGAAATAAGAGAAGTAACAACGGGCATAACCGACGGCAAATTTACAGAAATAGTTTCAGGTTTGAATGCGAGTGAAACAGTCGTGGTTTTAAGCCCAAAACCAAAGACAAAACCGAAAGCGGAAAAGTAATAAAAACGGCGCAGTTTTAATTCCCGTTTCATTGAAAGGTGTGGCTGGCGTAGCTGTCGGGGTATGGCATGTAGTGTTAATATTTGGCATTCGTCTAGTTGTAAAATATTTTTCAGGTAAATAAAAATTAAAATGAATGTAATAGAACTTAAAAATCTCAAGAAAACATATTATTTGGGAAAGTTGGACGTTCCGGTCTTGCACGACATAGATTTAGAAATTATGCAGGGTGAGTTCGTTGCGATTATGGGACATTCCGGTAGCGGAAAGTCCACGCTTTTAAATATTTTGGGATTGCTTGATAAACCAACAGAAGGGTCTTATAAACTAGTGGGAGTAGAAATTTCAAATTATTCCGATAACGAGCTTGCCGCATTAAGAAACCAGTATTTAGGATTTGTTTTTCAACAGTTTAATCTTTTACCGAAACTTACAATTTTAGAAAATGTTGCTCTGCCCGCGATGTATGCGAGTTTAAAGGATAAAAAAGAACATGAAGATCCCGTAAAACTGCTTAATATGGTAGGATTGTCTGAGCGCATAGGTCATCGTCCAAGTGAAATCTCAGGAGGGCAACAGCAGAGGGTCGCTATTGCAAGAGCCCTTATAAACAAACCTCTGATAATTTTTGCGGATGAACCGACGGGAAATTTAGACACAAAATCCGCAAGAGAAATTATAAAAATACTTAAAGATTTAAATAACGCGGGCATAACAATAATAATGGTAACTCACGAGCCTGAGCTTACCTCTTATGCGACAAGAACTATAAAGATGCAAGATGGAATTATAATATCTGATGAAAAAGTATCGGATAAAAGCAGCGCAAGCGCGCAGCAACAACCGACAAGACAATTCAAATACAAATCTTTTTCGTTATCAAGAATTAAAGATTATTTTATTCAGGCTTCAAGAGCTATTACAGGAAACAAGATGCGTTCCATGTTGTCAGTTTTGGGTGTAATGATAGGCGTTGCAAGTTTGATTGCAATGCTTGCCGTAGGCACAGGGGCGAAAAAATCTGTTGAAAAACAACTTTCATATTTGGGTACAAATTTTTTATACATTTCACCCGGTGTTACAAAAAAAGGTGGAATTTCTTATGAAACCGGCGACTATATGAAATTTGGAAGCGAAGATGTTGATGATATCAAGGGGAACGTTCCCGGTATAAAATATATAACTGGGTATAAATATAAGCGAGTACAAATTGCCGCAAATGGTAATAATCACAATATGTTTCTTTGCGGTGTTTCGGTAGCTTATGCGGATTTAAAGCCTGCGCATCCGTCTATTGGCAGATTTTTTACAGAAGATGAAAATAAGGGAAGAAAGAAAGTTATATTGCTTGGAGAAACTGTAGTTGGAAAAATTTACAAAGACAAAAAATTTAATCCTATAGGCGAGCATGTAAAAATTGACAAAATAGATTTTCAAGTTATAGGGGTTTTACCTGCTAAAGGTTTTGACGGGAGGTTTGATGAGGATGATTTAGTTATTATACCCTTAAACACTGCTTTGCATAGAGTTGTGGGTGATAGAAAACTAGACTATATGGGCGCGCAGGTAAAAGATGATGCAAATATGAATGAAGTTGCCGATGCTATAAAAAAAAGACTTCTGTTTACGCACAGAATGCCGTCTTCAGAGCAAGATGCTATAGAAGTGTCTAATATGGAAGATATTCGAAAAATGTATTCTTCAACAGCACGAACATTTTCTATTCTTTTAGGATCTACTGCTTTTATAAGTTTGCTTGTTGGAGGAATAGGCATAATGAACATTATGTTTGTTTCTGTTTCAGAAAGAACAAAAGAAATAGGCTTGCGTAAAGCTATAGGCGCAAATAATGCGGACATTTTATTTCAGTTTGTAATTGAGTCTATTTTTGTATGTTGCGTGGGCGGCATCATAGGGATATTGCTTGGAACAGGCATATCAGTTATAATAAGCAAGTTTGCCGACGAATGGAAAACTTATATAACGCTTTTTTCCGTAGTTCTTGCTTTCGGTTTTTCAGTATTCACAGGCTTAATTTTTGGCGTTTGGCCCGCAAGAAAAGCCTCTCTTTTAAATCCTATCGATGCTTTAAGACATGATTGAAATCTAAAACTTTAAAAAATAAGCGCAGAGTAAATTTCACAAGAATTCACATTTTTTTGCTTAGTTCCAAATAAAATTTTATATCACGAATGTGTAAGTTATTGTTGTTAAGGTTTTGGTTGTGATTTTTAAATATAGTTTCTGTTCTTTGCTTGACTCGTGTTTGGATACATAAAAGTATATTACGTTATATATATATGCTATTTGATGTAATAAATAGCAAGAACGAGAGACAGCGATTAGCGATTGTAATCAGAAGCGGTTGCGAGCGAAATTTAAGAAGCACGATCAGTGTTAATACTACTGTCCGTGTTTTTCGTTTTAGCGCGAAATATCATTTTATTCCCATTTTGTAAAAAGTGACGACAATGCCTTTAGGCATTGTCGAGGTATTTGCGGGTTGGTGGCATAGCCGTCGGGGTATCATTTGAGTTGCTAGAATTTTTTTAGTAGAATTACGACACCATGAATGAACAATCCTCAAAAATCAGAGCAGAATTTTTAAACTTTTTTAACAATAACGGTTGTACTGTTGTTTCATCGGACTCGCTTGTTCCTACAGGCGATAAAACGTTGCTTTTTACTTCAGCTGGCATGGTTCAGTTTAAGCAACATTTTTTAGGTCAGAGTAAAGATTCTTTTACAAGAGCTGCAAGCTGTCAAAAGTGTTTTAGAATGTCGGATATCGAACAGGTTGGAATAACTACAAGACACTTAACATTTTTTGAAATGTTAGGTAATTTTTCTTTTGGCGATTATTTTAAAAAAGAAGCAATTATATGGGCATGGGAATTTTTAACAAAAAATATGGCGTTGCCTAAAGATAAACTTTACATAACTGTTTATAAAGACGATACAGAAACCGTAGAAATATGGAAAAAGATAGTTCCTGAAAATAAAATTATAAGAATGGGCGACGAAACAAATTTTTGGAATATGGGCGATACAGGTCCGTGCGGTCCATGTTCGGAAGTTTTAATAGATTTAGGACCTGAAATGAGTTGTGGTAAACCTACATGCGGTCTAGATTGTAATTGCGACAGATATCTTGAAATATGGAATCTTGTTTTCACGCAATTTGACAGGCAGGCAGATGGTTCTCTAAAAAATCTTCCGAGGAAGAATATAGATACCGGCATGGGGCTGGAAAGAATAGTAGCTGTGGCAAACGGAAAAAAGAATATTTTTGATACCGATTTGTTTATGCCTACAATGGAAAATGCAGCTGAAATATTAAAGATAAAAAACGAAGGCAAAAATATATCAAAACTTAGAATGATTGCAGATCATTCAAGGGCTGTAACTTTTTTAATTTCAGATGGTATTTTTCCGTCAAATGAGGGCAGAGGGTATGTTTTAAGAAGAATTTTAAGAAGAGCTTTAAGACAAGGCAAACCTTATGGATACGATAAACCGTTTATAAACGAGCTTGCCTCAACAGTGTTTAACATTATGGAGCCAGCATATCCTGGACTTGCTTCAAAACTTAGTAATATAAAATCTATTATCAAAATAGAAGAAGAAAAATTTTTAGAAACGCTTGAGTCAGGTTCTGAAATGCTTTCCGATATTGTAAGTTCTTATAAATCTAAGGGTGTAAATGTTATTGCAGGGAAAGATGTTTTTAAACTTTACGATACTTACGGATTTCCTTATGACTTAACAAAAGAAATTGCTTCCGAAAACGGACTGACTGTTGACGAAAACGGTTTTAAATCAGAGCAACAAAATGCTCAAGAAAAATCCCGCGCGGCTTGGGGCGGGTCAGGTGAAAAAGACGTTACTTTTTACTCCATATTGCATAAAAAGACAAATGATACCGTTTTTAAAGGATATGAAAATTATGTAAGCAAAGGCAAAGTTTTATCTTTAGTTAAAGACGGTAAAGAAGTTGTCGAATTAAGTGCCGGTGATGGAGGCGAAATTATTCTTTCGCAAACGTCTTTTTATGCGCAATCAGGCGGACAGAGTTCTGATAAAGGTAGAATAGAAAATAATAATTTTGAAGCTGTTGTTGAAGATGTTTCTAAACCTATAGGAAGTTTGTTTGTCCATAAAGTTAAAGTTGTAAAGGGTTCGTTAAAGACAAACAATACAGTGTCAACAATCATAGATATTGAGCGCAGAAAACAAATTGCAAGACATCATACCGCTACGCATATTCTTCATAAAGCTCTTCGCGAAGCGCTTGGCGAGCATGTAGTGCAGGCGGGATCTTTGGTAACGAGCGATTACTTACGTTTTGATTTTACGCATTTTTCCGCAATTAAAAAAGAAGATTTAATTAAAATAGAAAAAAAAGTAAATTCAGTTGTAAGAGCAAACTCTGCAGTGTGTATTGAAACCATGGATATAATCGATGCCCGCAACGCGGGCGCGATGGCTTTGTTTGGTGAAAAATATGGTAAGACAGTGAGAGCAGTGTCTGTAAAAAACGAAGATAGTAATGACAATTATTCAATGGAATTATGCGGCGGGACGCACGTTAATAGAACAGGCGATATTGGAACGTTTAAAATTGTGTCCGAATCTTCTGTTGCTGCAGGCGTAAGACGCATAAAGGCAGTTGCCGGTATTTCCGCGGAAGATTATATTTTAGATGAAGAAGCTAAAAAAAGTAAAATTTTAGAAGAGTTGGATAAAAAAAGTGCTTTGCTAATTAAACTTTTAGAAAAATTAAATGAAAGAGATGCAAAGTTACGTGAAAGAGATGATTTGATAAATGAAGTTTCGGAAAAATTGGACGAAATTCTCGATCCTCCGTTACCTCCAGAGAAAGAGTCTTCTGTAAGCAAAGCGCAGACGCGAATTGAAAAAATTGAAAGTGAAATTAATGCATATAAAAGCAGTAAGATAGACTATTATGCAAAAAAAATTGAAGAAGTTAACGGAGTGAACTTTTTACGTATATTAGTTGATGGCGCTGATGTGAAATCTTTAAGAGAAATGTCAGATCAGCTAAAAGCAAAATTAAAATCTGCGTTATTACTGATAGTTTCAAAAAGTGAAGGCAAAGCTTTTTTTATAGTTTCTGCTACGGCAGACTGTGTGCAGAAGGGGATTAATGCGGGAAAATTTGCAAAAGCTTTTGCCGTTGCAATTAATGGTTCGGGTGGTGGCAAGCCGGATTTTGCGCAAGGTGGAACCAAAGATTTGTCGAACTTAGAACACGCAATAGAAAATGCTCAGCAGTACATATGATAGTGATTGTCTTTTACATTTATTCTTCCTTTACGACGTCGACCGATAAAGTTGAAATTTCGTTTCTGTGATGTAATTTGACGCGTCCATAGCTTAATTGGATAGAGCGCTGGTCTCCGAAGCCGGTGATTCCGGTTCAAGTCCGGATGGGCGCAGTTTTTTTGATTGCGGTATTTGTGTAGCAAGAATGATGATTAATTTTGAAGATAATATAGAAAAGCTTTACTCTATGATGGACGAGTGTGTAATATGTCCAAGAAAGTGTGGCGTAAATAGAAATGCAGGACAGAAAGGTCTTTGCAAAACTACCGATAAGATATTTATTGCAAGTAGCAATATCCACACAGGCGAAGAACCTCCGATAAGCGCAAAAAACGGTTCAGGCGCAATCTTTTTTTCAAATTGTACTTTACAGTGCGTTTTTTGTCAGAATTATCCAATAAGTCAGTTTGGTAACGGCAGAGAAATAAGTATCGATGATTTAGTTGAGATGATGCTAAATCTCCAAAACAGAGGCGCGCATAATATAAATTTTGTTACGCCCACGCATTACAGCGCACAAATTGCAAAGTCTGTGTACCTTGCACGCAAAAAAGAGTTAAAAATACCTATACTGTATAATTGTAGCGGGTACGAAAATGTTGAAACTCTAAAACTTCTCGAAGGAATAGTTGATATATATCTTCCTGACATAAAATATTCTGATAACGAAACAGCTTTTAAGTATTCCGGAGTTAAAAATTATGTTGAAGCAAATCAATCGGCTTTAAAAGAGATGAGAAGACAGGTCGGCGATTTAGTGGTTGATTGCAATGGAGTAGCAAAGAAAGGTATCATTATAAGGCATTTGGTTTTGCCGGGAAATATTGAAAATACTAAAAAAGTTTTATATCTTATAGCGAAAGAATTGTCGAGAAAGACTTTTATAAGTTTGATGGCACAGTATCACCCCGCCTATAAATCAGATAAATTCCAAGAGTTATTACGTTCGTTGACAGAAGAAGAATACGAAGAAGCGTTAAATTATCTTAAGTTGCTAAACATGGAGGACGGATGGGTGCAAAATTTAAACTAAAAAATAAAATAACACTATCACTTATAACAGCTGTGCTTTTTATAATCGGCTGCGCTTCAAAAGGAGTAGAAACTGTGAAATATGAGAATGGTCTTACGTCCATTTTAATAAACGATAAAAATAGTCTTGTAGCGTCTGTAGCTGTTTTTGTAAGGGCGGGATCGGTTGATGAAAATCCGTTGCAAGCCGGGCTTTCGCATTTCGTAGAACATCTGATGTTTAAAGGCAGTAAAAATTATCCCGGTGACTTAATGACAAGAAATGTCGAAAATATGGGCGGTTACATCAATGCTATGACTTCTAAAGAATTTACGATGTACCATATAGACATTCAGCAAGACGGTGTGGAAGAAAGCGTAAAAATGCTTGCCGACGCTGTTTGCAATCCTCTTTTTCCTCAGAGCGAAATTGATATGGAAAGAAAAGTTGTTATTGAAGAAATTCAAAGACACTTAGATACTCCGAATTCTGTTCTTTGGGGGAAATTTTATGAAACGCTTTATATGGAAAGCGCATTAAAAAACAGTGTTATAGGTTCAGCGCAAGTTATTACAAATGTTTCGCGCGATGAAATATGCGATTATTATAAAACCCATTATGTTCCGGCAAAGATGATTGTTGTCGTGTCCGGTAATTTTGATGAACTAAAAATAAAAAAACTTTTAAACGAAACTTTTGGCAAATTTGCCAAACAGTCCATCCCAATAGAACCGATGCTCACAGAAAAAACGCATAAAGGCAAAGATATAGTTGAATATGGCAAAGTAGCGGTTGGGCATATGCTTACGGGCTTTTTGGGACCGGATGTAAATGTGGATGATATTTATGTCACAGCTTTGGCTGCAAGCGTTTTGGGTGGCGGTAAAAGTTCAAGATTATACAAAGCTCTCTATGACGATAAGCATCTTGTATATTCCATAGGTTCTTCGTATTTAATGACAAAGGGAGCAGGCGTTATGTATATTTCGTCAATTTTTGATCCCAAAAATCTTGTAGCAATAAAAGATGAAATAAAAAAGCAGATTGAGGATATAATCAACAATGGAATTTCTGAAGAAGAATTGAGTCGAGCAAAACTTGCAATAAAAACCAGCTGGACATTTTCACATGAAAGGCCCTGTGATATTGCTGAAATTAACGGCTTTTGGCAATTGATGGGGAATTCCAAGTTTATAGATGGATATATCAGTGAAATGGAAAAAATGACAGTTGAAGATGTAATAAATTTCTTTAAAAAGTATTATTCATCTGCGACAGTTTCTAATGTGGCATTGTTGCCAAAAAAGTAGTATAAGTAAAGTTAGTCATAGGGAGCAGATATATGCGGAGAAAGAAATTATTGTACTTAGTAATTTTGATTCAAATGATGTTTCTGCAAAGCGCGTTTGGGGGAAAAATGGAAAGTTTTACGCTTAAAAATAATATTAAAGTTTTATTCAACAGAACAACCGGAGCAGAAGTTGTTGCCGCAAGGATTATGACACCTATTTCCGTGATAAACGAGACGTCCGATAAGTCCGGGATATCTCATCTTACTGCAAAACTTATGACGCATTCTACAAAAAATCGTTCTAGTGAGATTCTTGCGAAAGATACAGAAAATATTGGCGCATATTTGTCCGCTAATGCTGACTACGATACAACTGAAATCGGAATGTTTTTTCTTCCTGAGTATTTTGATAAAGCAGCGGAAATTCTTGCAGACGTAATTATAAATCCTGCATTTGACGAAAAAGAGTTGTCTTTTAAAAAACAAACCATTACAGCTACTCTTGATTCTCGCAAAGACAGTATAGGTTGTACTGCTTCCGATGAGTTTAAAAAAATATTTTATAGAAATGTTCCGTACTCTACGCCCATTTTGGGGTCTAAAGAAACTATTTCAAAACTTAATAGAGAAGATTTAATAAAATGGCATCAGTATTCTTACAATGCTTCAAATATTTTGATTTCTATATCAGGCAACGTTGATGAGAAAATAGTAAGACAATCTTTGGAAAAATATTTTTCAAATGTTCCTACCGGCGTAAAATTTGAAATGCCTGCTTTTAATATAAAACATGCGGAATCTATAAAAAAAGAAATCAAAGGTAAATTTAATCAAGCGTACATATATATGGGTTTTCCTGCGCCTAACCTTTACGACAAAGATTTTGCCGCTATCAATATCGCAACAAGCGTTTTAAACGGTGGGAGAATGACAAGCAGGTTGTTTGTAGAGCTTAGAGAAAAATTAGGTCTCGCATACGCAGTAGGCGCTGTATATCCATCAAGAAGAGAAGAAAGTCATTTTGCAGTTCACATAGGTCTTGATAAAAAGAATATAGATTTAACATTAAAAAAAATAGACGAAATTTTAAAGGATTTTTGTACTGTAAAAATCTCTGAACAAGAATTGAAAGATACAAAAACGTATATGAAAGGTACTTATGTTATGAGCAGGCAGACAGTATGGGAGCAGTCTTATTATTATGGGTTGCGCGAAGTTACGGGCAAAGGCTATCAATATGACACTGAGTTTATTAAAGATATAGAGAAAGTTACAACGCAGGATATAATCAACGTTGCAAATAAGGTGTTCTCTCAAAACTCTGTTACTGTAATTATTAATCCCAATGAAAAGTAAAATATTTTTAAAGAACAGCAAAACAAATATACTGTGGATATAATAATAGTTGAATAAATTTATTAAGAAAATTAACGAATTATCGCAGGGCGACGAGATTTACGCGGTAGGCGGATTCTCGAGGGATCTGTTTTTAAAGCGTAAATATAGTGATGTTGATTTGGCTGTAAATAAAAATGCTTTAAAGTATTCTAAAAAAATTGCTGTGGCTTTTAAATCAAAACTTATTACTTTGGACGCGGCAAACGAAACTTACAGAATAATACTCAAAGATAACGTTGTCGCAAATATAGATATATCTTTAATTAACGGCAAAACAATAAGAGAAGATTTGCAAAACAGAGATTTTACGATTAATGCCGTAGCTTTCGATTTGAAGAATTTTGAAAATTTTAAAAAGCATATTATTTTACCTAACAAAAATACTTTAAAAGATTTAAAATCAAAAACATTAAATGTTGTTTCCACAAAATCGTTTAAGTCCGATCCTTTAAGAATGCTTAGGGCATTCCGGTTTGCAGCAGAATTTGATTTTAAATTTTCAAAAAAAACATTACAACAAATAAAACAAAATGCAAAACTTATAAGCGCAGTTGCTCCTGAAAGGATAAAAAATGAATTTTTTAGAGTATTGGCAGTAAAAAATGCCGTAGTTTTAATTGACGAGATGGACAAATGCGGACTTCTTGCAGAACTTTTTCCTGAAATTAATAAAATGAAAAAATCCTGCAAAAAATATTATTATCATAAGGGCGGCTTATTTCAACACTCTTTTGAAACTATGGGGTCTGCCGAAAATATTCTAAACAATCTAAGAAAATACTTCCCGTCAAATTTTGTTGATATACAAAAACATTTTGATGATAGTTGTCTCTTTTCTGAGAATGTTACAAGGGTGGGACTATTAAAATTTACAGCATTATTTCATGACAATGCAAAACCAGAAACTGCATCTTTTGAGAATGGCAAAATGCGTTTTTTTGAGCATGAAGAACGTGGCGCGAAAAAAATGAAAGAAATTATGGGCCAGCTTAAATGTGGAAAAAAGGATATTGAGTTTGCAATGTTTTTAGTAAAGCATCATATGCGTCCGTCAACTTTAACTAGAAACAATATCGTTACAAAAAAAGCTTCATTAAAGTTTTTTAGAGATGTTGGCGAGAATACTCCCGATTTGCTTATTATTGCAACGGCAGATTGGCACTCTTATAAAACGCTGAAAGTTTTTTCTTCTAAAGAGTTAAAGCTTCAGGAAAAATCTGTAAGAAATTTGTTAGAGTATTATTACGAATTAAAAAATGTAAAACCTCTTCCAAAAATTATAGATGGCAACATAATAATGAAAAAGTTGAACTTAAAACCGGGTCCGTGGATTGGAGAACTGTTAAAAATTGCTGTAGAAGCTCATAAAGAATGTGAAACATCTACCACTGCGGAGGCGTTAGAGTTAGTTAAAGCAAAATTGACACATATTAAAAAAAAGTATAGAATCTGACGGGCAGGCAAAAAGGATAAGCAAGCGCGGGCGTAGTCTAGTGGTAAAACCCAAGCTTCCCAAGCTTGTGATGTGGGTTCGATTCCCATCGCCCGCTTCTGTTATAAAGAGCTAATTGTAGTTAAACAACTTTGTATTGATTGGTGCGATATGTCGACATAAGTTTGCCTGGTTACGGGCGGTAAAAAATGGAGGATATTATTATGGCAGAGGCAAGATGCATGAAATGTAAAAAGCAAGTTGAAGTAAAGGATCCTCAGGACGTAGTAATGAAAAATGGTATAAGAGCTATTTCCGGAGTATGCCCTCATTGTTCAACAAAAGTTTTTAAAATTGTTGGCAAAAACAAGTAAGCTTTTAATTAACGAAGCCGATTTTTATATGTTGGCTTCGTTTTTGTTTTTCGGCTGAGCTAGTTTATTATCTGCCAACGCTTGTCCTGCGTTTTGTAGTTTATTCTGCATCGTTTGCTTTTTATGTACTTAAATGTGTACAATAATCGGGGTGTTGTTGTTAGGATTTTGGTTGTCTCACTGAAGATTTGACAAGTCGTGTGCTAGGCAGTTAGAGTGTGTTCGCACTTTAGTTGTCATCTACGGAAATCAGAGATCCATTTCTTTGATGTTTAGCATAGATTCCCATTTTCGTGAGAATGACGACAGAGCAAGTTTATCCTAGAAGGTCTTAGTCGAGTATAACAGCGAAGAGTGGACTGGTGTATTTTCGTAGTTGTAGCAAAAAATATAATTTTTAATGGGACAAGGTTTCAAAAGATGAATAAAAAGACTCATTCACCGAAACAAGATGCAGTTGAAAGAAAATGGCACTTAATAGATGCAAATAAGAAGGTTCTAGGCAGACTTGCGGTTGAAATAGCGGGACTTTTAAGAGGTAAAAATAAAGTTTTCTATGCCAACCATGTAGATTGTGGTGATTTTGTGATTGTTACGAATGCAAGTAGAATTGTTCTTACGGGCAAAAAGCTTGATCAAAAGACATATTTTACATACTCAGGGTATCCCGGTGGAGCAAAATTAACGCCTTATTCTGTTTTAATGGCTGAGAGCCCTGAGAAAGCTCTGGTTGCTGCAGTTAAAGGGATGCTTCCTAAAAATAAGCTTGCTGACAAGCAACTTACAAGATTAAGAGTATTTAAAGATGGTAAACATACGCATAGCGCACAGTTAGCGATGTCGGTGAAGAGGGAGAAAAAATGAGTAATGTTTCTTATTTAAGTGCGGGACGCAGAAAAAATGCGGTTGCTAGAGCAAAGATTTCATGTGGTAGTGGCAAAATTGTAATCAATGATAAAACTGTGGATGAATATTTTAGCGGTTTGGAAAGACTTAAGAAATTAGCTTTGAAGCCTTTAGAAGTTTGGGAAGGAATGAGGAGTTATGATGTTTATGTTAATGTTGATGGCGGTGGCATCAGCGGACAAGCAGGGGCTATCAGTCACAGCTTGGCAAGAGCAATTTTGCAACTTAATGAACCTTCAAAAACAGCATTGAAAAAAGAAGGTCTTTTAACCAGGGATTCAAGAATGGTAGAAAGAAAGAAATCAGGAAGACCAAAAGCAAGAAAGCGTTTCCAGTTCTCAAAACGTTAATACTTTTTTACAGTGGAAATTTGACAAAACAAGACGCTTATTGCAGAATTATACAATAGGTCATTATAGAAAGTAGCCGTCCCAACTGGCTTTCACCCACCGTATGTAGTACGTGGCTTGAGGGCAAAGATTAGAACTGTAAAATAGTGTTCTTTTGCGTTTGTTATATTTCCGGGGCGGAGTTTATATTCCGCTCCTGATTTTTTTATCAAAAATTGGTTGGGACAATGTCCCAAATGCCAAGAGGAGGAGTCGTCGAAAACAAGAGATTTCGTATAAACCAATTTATCAGAGTGCCTGAGGTAAGACTTGTAGATTCTGATGGGACAATGATGGGAGTGGTAAAAACAACCGATGCTTTAGCAAGAGCGCAAATTAAAGAATTAGATTTAGTGGAAATTTCTCCTCAGGCAAGTCCGCCTGTATGCAGGATAGTTAATTTCTCTAAACTTAAGTATGAAATGGATAAAAAGGAAAAAGAAGCAAAGAAAAAGCAGAAGATTTCTCATATAAAAGAAGTTAGAATAAGGTCTCGTATCAGTGCGCATGATTTAGAAATTAAAATTAAACATGCTAGAAGTTTTATTGATGGTGGAGATAAAGTGCAGCTTACTGCAATGTTTTCCGGAAGGGAAATGCAACACAAAGATTTGGGAATTAAAATTATGGATAAAATCAAAGAGGCTTTGTCTGACATCGCAGAGACGGAAGGAAGAATTTCTTCAATGGGTACTAGAGTGTTCTTAACATTGGTTCCAAAAAAGAAAGTAAAGTAGAAAACGAACATTCATAACATATCGTGTTTGGACTTTGTAAACATGATTTAATCCGTTGCAATTAATGGGAGAAAAAATGCCTAAAATGAAAACGCATAGTGGCGCAAAAAAGCGCTTTAAAGTCACAGGAACAGGGAAAGTTAAGTATAAAAAACCCGGACAGAGGCATCTTATGACTGGAGATTCCGGTAATCAAAATAGAAAATCGAGAAAGTCTGTGATAGTTGCAGATACAGATATGAAAACTATGAAAAAGATTATGCCATATGGCTTCTAATAATATCATTTATATAATCTAAGGAGATTTGAGATGCGTACGAAAAGCGCTGTATATACTAGGCAAAGAAAGAAAAAAATATTTAGACTTGCAAAGGGATCCTATGCTACAAAGAAAAACCGTTGGAGAATGGTTATTCAGCAGGTAGAAAGGTCTCTTAATTATGCTTATACTGGAAGAAAAGATAATAAAGCAAATTTCAGAACTCTTTGGATAATTCGTCTTAATGCAGCAGTAAGAGAAGAAGGAATGTCCTATAACAGATTTATTTCTGGGCTTAAGAAAGCCAATGTTGTAATAGATAGGAAAATGCTTGCAGAAATTGCAGTAAACGATAATGCGACATTTAAAAAATTAGTTGAAGTTGCAAAAGCTGCATAAATTACTCTGATAAAAACGTTGTTGTAAATTCCCATTTTTATTCCACTTTTTCTGAAAATTGTAGCAGTTCCCACGATAAAAACATTATTTAAATATATAGATACATAAATACCCGTCAGGTGGAGTTTATCCTCGAAGGTTTTTATTGTGAACGAGGTATTGTTCTGTCACGAACAAAAATCGTTTCAGGTACTGAAAATTAGTAGATATAGAGTCAAATTGCTTTAAGTTGCTCTTTTAAGTTCGTGTCTTTTTTCCTCAATCCTTTGCCTCTCTTCCCGTCCTCTCTTAGTAATTCACCTTTCATTGTTGAAAGGGGTGGCGAGCCTAGCTCGGCGGTGGCGGACGGATGTTAATCCGTAGGGGTATGTAGATTGGGTGCTTTTGTTGTGGCTAGATTATAGTGTTTATTTTATTATAATAAAATGAAATTTTTAAGAAATATTTTTGCATTTTTATTAATACCTGCAATTTGCGCTGCAGGATACACTCTTGTTAAAAAATTTCTGTATTTCACAGTTTCTGCCGGAAGTCTCTATGTTCCGTTTTGGATAGGAATTTTGTGTTATATAGTTTTTCAGATTGTTTTTTATAAACCTATGAGAACCTATATATTTGGACACGAGCTTTCTCATGCGATAGCTGGGATTTTGAGTGGCGCAAAGATAAAAAAATTTAAATTGGGCGCAGAATCCGGAAGTGTGGTTTTAACTGAAGATAATATATGGATAACGCTTGCTCCATATTTTTTCCCGATTTATACAATTGCAATAATAGGCATTTATGTTTTACTTGGTTGGTTTACCAACATAAAACAATTTTATTCGTATTATCTTTTTCTTATCGGGTTTTCAATATCTTTTCATATTGCTCTTACCATGTACATTCTTTCCATAGAACAGCCCGATTTGAAAGTTTATGGAACATTTTTTTCTTATATTGCAATTCTCACTGTAAATATTATAGCATTTGCTCTGATAGCGTCATCTGCTTTTGTTGATGACATAGACATTAAAGATGTTTGGTTACATGCTTATGATAATATATTAAAAATTTATAAATTTTTGTACATCGGGGTGTTAGAAATATGGTTAGCGTTCCAAAAGACGAGATAAAAAGAAAAGGAATTCATCTATTAACACTTATATATGTTTTTGGGTATTGGTGTCTTCCAAAAAATTTCATTGTAAATGTGCTTACTGCTGCAGTTATCATTGTCGCTCTATTTGAATATGCAAGGTTTAAATTCCCAAAATTTAATAATTTTTTTAAAAATAATTTTAAAGGGTTTTACAGATCTGAAGAAGCTAATAAAGTCACCGGTTTAATATGGACGTTATCGGGCGCGTTACTTGCTATTTTGATATTTCCTAACAAATATATGGTTTTTGCAAGTTTGCTTTATCTTTCGTTTGGCGACGCTGTCGCGGCTTTAGTTGGCAAAACTTTTGGAAAACATAAAACTTTTACAGGTAAAAGCTTTGAAGGCAGTTTAGCTTGTTTTGTAGTGTGTTTTATATTGGGACTATTTCTTTTTAAATGGCAGTTTGCATTTGCCGGGGCTATTATAGCAACGCTTGTTGAAGCAGCACCTTGGAAATTAAATGATAATTTTTGGATGCAGCTGGTTAATGCTGGAGCGTTAACATTACTATCAAGTTTTATAGCGTGGGCAAAATGAAAAAAATTATTGTATTAATACTTCTTTTTTATTCAATCGCATGTTTTGCGCAGACAAAAATGTTTTATGCCGATGGATCGGAAGATGTTAAAAAAATTTCTTTAACCTTTGACGATGGACCGGGAAAAGCGACAAAACAGATTTTAGAAATACTGGAAGAAAAAAATGTTAAAGCTACGTTTTTTATGCTAGGTGCAAGAGTAGTAGACGACCCGGAAACTGCAAAGGCGGTTGTTGCTGCAGGGCATGAAATTGGTAATCATACTTACGAACATATAAATTTTTATGCTTATAAAGATGAAGATAAGGCAGAAAAAATAGAAAAAGAACTTTTGCAGTGTGAAGAAGTGATAAAATCAACCCTTGGCATTCAGTCGTTTTTAGCGCGTTTCCCTTACGGATATATGAAATCCGATGCTATAGAAGCGACTAAGAAACATAATTATTATTTGATAAATTGGAGTTTTGGAACTGATTGGCAAGATATGAGCGCTGAAGAGATGCATGTAAAGTATAAACAGGCCATTAAAAACGGAGCAATATTTTTAATGCATGATTTATCTAAAAATAAAAAAGTATTATCATTTCTAGGAACTTTTATTGATGAAATTAAAGAGGAAGGCTACGAAATAGTCACCGTAAGTGAATTATTAAACTTAACTTAACCTAGCATGAGGATTTTGCGGTAAATGTCTTGATTCTGTCGGTTCAAAAAAGAAAAGTCTGCGCAGTAAAAGGGATTTCTGAGATCTCTAAAGTACTTGGAGTTACTGGTGCTTTCTATGACTCGTATGCTAGCAACAATAATCGTTACGGTTTTGTTTCTGCCGAGCGCACACAACATGTGGCATGCGGACGCAACAAAACAGCAGAATACGGCACGCATAATGCCACAAGATACTAAACAAAAAGTTGGCACCATATGCTGTTAACTTCATTGTACCAACTTTCAAAATGTACAATATGTGTTTGAGATTTTTCAGTCCTTGCAAATTAGAAGGTTTAAGTTAATATAATCGGATTGACATAATAGTGGCAGTTACATTTGCCGGCAGAAAAGTTTGAGGTAAGAAGATTTAATGTATTTGAGAACGACATTAAAACCGTTGGTGTGGCAGAGGATGTAGTGCGACATGGATCGACTATGAAGCTGGTTGGTAGTCGGTTTGAAAAGTGTGAGCTTGACAGCGCCACAGGGGAAACAGTATGTGTAAATAAGGGAAGTACCTCGACTGTTAGGTTTAAGAGCATGAAATATGGTGATAAGCTTCTTGAAGGCAAGGATTTACACATACTGTTTCCCCTGTGGCGCTGTCAAGCTCACACTTTTCAAACCGACTACCCACCAGCTTCATAGTGCGAAATGGATCGACTATGAAGCTGGTGG
>JAIXMY010000099.1 GCA_020328045.1 Candidatus Endomicrobiellum pyrsonymphae | reverse complement strand
CCTCTGTCTCCGTCAACCCCGCTAGGGAGACGCTAGCGGGGTTGACGGAGACAGAGGCGGTAACGGAGGAGCAGATAATGCTGCTGGGGGTGGCGGAGGTGGTGGTGGAAAATGAGGTGCGGATTTGGGTGGCAAAAAAGATGAATATAAAAATACTAGAGATGGTGAGAGCGATGACGGAGGTGGCGCTTGAGGCGATGAGAAATGCGATGAAGGCGAGAAAATAATCTGTCTGTTTGATGTAGCAATATGGCGAAAATGGCAGAATGTTTGTTTTGTGCGTTTGGAGTGTAAAAGGTATTGTTAATAATGGAAAATATAGGACTTATCGCAGGAAATAATAGATTCCCATTTTTGGTTGCCGAAGAAATAAGAAAAAACGCCAATAGAGTTATTTGTATTGCATTAAAAGAAGAGGCAGATCCTGAATTGGAAAAAGTTTGTGACAAAATTTTTTGGCTTTCAGTGGGTAAGTTCCAAAAAATTATAGATGCTCTTAAAAGCGAAAATGTAAAAACTGTTATTATGGCAGGACAAGTAAAACACGTTACAATTTATTCCACAATAGGTATGGATTGGCGCGCAATAAAAGTAATGGGAAGTTTAGTAAATAAAAAAACTGATACAATTTTAAAAACAATTGCAAACGAATTTGATAATGACGGAATGCATTTGGTACCGTCGCATATCTATTTAACTTCGTTGCTTGCTCCCAAAGGCTTAATATCTGGCAAAAAACTTTCTTCAGATGAAAATAAAGATGTTGAGTTCGGATATAAAATAGCAAAAGGTATAGCTGGTTTTGATATTGGTCAGACTGTCGTCGTAAAGGACAAATCAGTTCTTGCAGTTGAATCTGTGGAAGGTACGGATGAATGTATTAAACGCGCATACAAACTTGGCGGAGAAAATTCAATAGTTGTTAAAGTTGCAAAACCAAATCAAGATTTTAGATTTGACGTGCCCGTGATTGGTATTAATACTGTCGATACTTTAAGAGAAAATAAGGTTCGCGCAATGGCTATAGAAGCAGGCGTGACTTTGATGTTGGATAAAGAAGAAGTTATTGATAAAGCAAAAAAAGTAGGTGTAACTGTGCTTGGGATATAAAGTTGGTTGGCGCTAAAGATACGATGATATGTAATAAAAAAGAGAGAGAAGATGAAGAAACTTTTATCTTTGCTGTTGCCGTTGATGTTGGTAATGACTTCGTGTGCGCTTATATTTGATGGAACAAAATAAAATGTGTCTGTAAAATTGATGACACCGTATAGTAAGATTTATGTTGACGGCAACTATGTTGGTACAGATGTGGTGTCTGTTGCGTTAACTTTAGGAGAGAACCACACTGTTATAGTTAAAAAGGAAGGTTACAGCTCTGAAACTATTGGTATAAAAAGTAGAGTTCAGGTAGGCTGAGTTGTTTTTGATGCGCTTCTCAATTGGTTGGCGTTTTTTACGGATCCGACAACCGGAGGTTGGTGTGGACTTGATATGACAAACATAGTGGTAGATCTGGAACCTAAAAGATAGGAAAAGAAATGATAAATATAGCGTCTCCAATTATTGGACGGAAAGAAAGAAAATTAATTAAAGAAGTTTTGGATTCAAGAATTCTTGCAAGTGGTAAATATGTTGCGCAGTTTGAACAATCCTTTGCAAAATATTCAGGCGCAAAGTTTGGTATAGCAAATGCTAATGGAACGACATCTTTGCATACGGCTCTTTTAATGTGCGGTATTAAATCCGGGGATAAAGTTGTTACAACTCCTTTTTCATTTATAGCGACTGCAAATTCTATTCTTTTTTGTGGCGCAAAACCTATTTTTGCCGATATTGATCCAAAAACATTTAATATAAATCCCGTTGAACTTGAAAAAATGTTGAAAAAAGAAAGAAACGTAAAAGCTGTTTTGATAGTTCATTTGTACGGGCTTCCGTGCGATATAGATGCAATCCTTAAGCTCAAGAAAAAATATAAATTTAAGCTTATAGAAGATTCTTGCCAGGCTCATGGAGCTGAATTTAAAAAGAAAAAAGTCGGCTCTTTTGGCGATGCAGCGGCGTTTTCATTTTATGCTACAAAAAATATGATGACAGGCGAAGGTGGTATTACTTTAACAAATGATGAAAAGGCCGATAAGTATGGAAGACAGATTATAAATCATGGTAGGGTTGGACATTCAACGCATACAGTTTTGGGATATAATTATAGACTTACAAATCTTGCAGCTGCAATAGGAATAGCTCAGCTTGAACAGCTTGAAAATTGGATAGAGAAAAGAATTGCAACCGCTCAAAAATATAATGAAGCTTTTAAAGGTTTAAATTTTTTGCATACGCCCGTTGTTCCAAAAAGCTGCAGGCATGTTTTTCATCAGTATACTGTAAGAATTGCGGCAAGAGAAAGAGATAGGTTTATGAAATATCTTGCCGAAAATGGCGTGGGAAGCGGAGTATATTACAGTTCTGTCATATACAAGCAACCATTCTATAAACAGCTTGGCTATAAATCAGGAGTATGCAAAGAAGCGGAAAAGGCTGTGGAAGAAGTAGTATCTCTTCCTGTACATCCGTTGCTTTCAAAAGCCAATATAGACAAAATAATTAAAGTTATAAAGAGTTACAAAAAATGAGCATAAGAACAGCTGTAATCGGGGTGGGATCCTTAGGACAACATCATGCAAGAATTTTAAGTCAGCATCCTAATTCTAAGCTTGAATTTGTTGTTGACGCAGATGGTAAAAGAGCCGAAAAAATTGCAAAAGCAAACAAGACAAGTTGTTTAATAGATTTTAATGATATTATAGGGAAAATTGATGCTGTAGTTGTTGCTGTTCCCACGTCGCTTCATTATCAAGTAGCAAAACTTCTTTTACAAAATGGAGTACATTGTCTTGTTGAAAAACCCTTTACTTTAAATGTTCAAGAAGCTGAGGAACTTATAGAAATAGCAAGCGTTAAAAATTTAGTT
>JAIXMY010000034.1 GCA_020328045.1 Candidatus Endomicrobiellum pyrsonymphae | reverse complement strand
TGTAAATCCTTGCCTTCAAGAAGCTTATCACCATATTTCATGCTCTTAAACCTAACAGTCGAGGTACTTCCCTTATTTACACATACTGTTTCCCCTGTGGCGCTGTCAAGCTCACACTTTTCAAACCGACTACCCACCAGCTTCATAGTCGATCCATTTCGCACTACATCCTCTGCCACACCAACGGTTTTAATGTCGTTCTCAAATACATTCAACTCTACATTCCTTACTAGCCCGCTTACTCCGCTCCCACTATTCTTGTTCCCTCCGCAGGAACTCAATACTAAACTAAATACCACAACTACGCTTACCATCTTCTTGAAATTAATCACTCTAAATCCCCTTCCGTTCTTGTAGTCCAGACTCTTTAAATTCTTCTTACTTTGTTCTTCAGAATCTAAACTCTATTTTCGTACTCTTTTAAATAATCAATTATAACTACTTGTCATTATACAAATTTAATCACTTACTTTTAACATTTCATCAAATACAACTGTTGTGATTATATCAAATCCAAGCTTTTAACAAATCAGCTACAACTATCGCCATTATACAAATTTAATCCCTTACTTTTTCAATCACTTACTTTTAACATTTTAACCTTGAAAATTATACAATCAAAATAATCAAAATTCAATCAAAGATCTTTGTCTTCTTTCTCCTCTCAAATCTTCCTGCCTCAAATTTTTCTGCCGGCAAATGTAACTAGCGATGTTAGCTCGCATAGTCCCAAAACTTAGGCTTCCTGCCTCAAACCTCCCTGCCAGCAAACGTAACCTCAGCTATTGTATCAATCCGATTATATCAGTTTAAACCTCTACTGACTTGTGTTAGTTTTACTCTGTCTTTATCGAACTCCCGGCTAAATATCCGGTTGAAAAAGCTGCCTGCAAATTAAAACCGCCTGTGGGAGCATCTATATCAATAATTTCGCCACAAAAATACAAACCTTTGATAAGTTTAGATTCCATTGTTTTTTGATTAATTTCATCCGTGGCAATACCGCCCCTAGTAATAATTGCCTCTTTAAAATCTCTAGTCTTTACTATTTTAAATTTTGAGTCCAAAAAAGCGCTCAACATCTTTTCTCTTTCTGATTTATTTATCTGCAAACATTTTTTAGTTATATTAAGCCCGCAATAATTTATAAAAGGCTTTACCATTTGGATAGGTAGCATATCTTGAAGAAAATCTTTAATTTGATACTGAGCAAAATTATTGATTTCTCTTAATAATCTTTGATTTAATTGCTCTAGTGAAAGCGCAGGTTTTAAATTTAACGATAAAAACATATTTTCATTATGAATCCTCTCGGATACCAATCTGCTTATTGTTAAAATTACAGGTCCGGTGGCTCCGAAGTTTGTAAACTTCATTTCACCAAATTCTTTTGCAATAATTTTATCCGACGCAATCAAGGATACTTCTATATTCTTTAATTTTAGACCTTGAAGTTCTTTTAGATACTCGCTCTCTAAAACCACGGGAACAAGCGAAGGAAGAGGCTCTTTTACAGTATGTCCAAAAGCTTTTGCAATCTTATATCCATCGCCTTCTGCCCCTGTAGAGGGATAAGAAGCGCCACCGCAGGCGATAATAATATTTTTTGCGACTATTAAATCATCGGCATATATATTAAATGTTTCGTTTTCATTTTTTTTGATTGATTTTACGCTACAGGAAGTCATAATTTTAGAAAATTTCTTGACACTTTTTACAAGAACGTCCACAATATCTTGAGACTTGCCACTTGTAGGAAAATATCTCCCACCTCTTTCGAGCTTACACAACACACCTACGTTTTCAAAAAATGAAATTGTATCCAAATTTGAAAAAACATTAAAACTATTATAAAGAAACTTACCATTGTGAAAACAATCTGTAAATTCTTTAATCGAAGCGCTGTTAGTTAAATTACATCTTCCCTTTCCAGTGATAGAAAGTTTTATTGCAGGACGAGACTTTTTTTCTAAAACTATTGTTTTTAGTCCTCGCTCACCGGCTTTTATAGCCGCCATCATACCGGCAGGACCGCACCCAATTACAACAACGTCATAAACATCATACATTTTCAACACTTTTTAATAAATCATCTATCGCAACTTCAAGCGTTGTTATATCGTTCGAGTCGTTAATAAAAGTAATGTCAGCCATATTTGCCGTTTTTCTTAACTGCTGACCAGAACCTTCTGCTTGAGATTCTTTTTTTTCAAGCTCAATAAATTTTTCTAACGTTTGAGGATCTCCCGGTCTTTTTCTATTCTGCATTCTTTCAAAACGCACATCTTGAGGCGCATCAATATTTACCAAAACAAAATCTTTTCTTTCTTGAAGCGCTTTAACTTCGTCGGAATGTCTTATGGATGTTATACAATACTTTCCATCTAAATTAATTTTTTCTAAAACTTTTTTCGCAAGCACTCCATTACCATTTTCTCCTCTTAATTTCGTTCCAAACACTATAAGATTTTCTCTAACAGGTTCAATGCCCTCTTCTTTCATTACATCCCTTATAACATCAGACAGAGAAAAATGTTTGTATCCATATTTTTTAGAAATATACTCAGCTATCGTATCTTTACCGGAACAATAAGAACCTGTTAAACCTATAATCATTTTATCGCCTCTAAAGAATTAGAGAATCTTTCTACTCATATTTTAACTATACATTTTTTTGCCAACCCTTGACCACATAATGGGGCATGGGCATCCTAGTACAAATATCAAAAAGTTTTTACAAAAAAATACGACCCCTCCTTACGAGAGATCGTTTAATCTTCTTCATTGCGGGGGCAGGATTTGAACCTGCGACCTTCAGGTTATGAGCCTGACGAGCTACCGGACTGCTCCACCCCGCGACCACCCAGTCATTGTATTACTTTCTCATCTATTTGTCAAATTATCATTTTTCCTGTTTCTAATCTCAAACGGTTTCTGCTGCTCGATAAACTCTATTCCAAGCTCGTACCCAAGCCTGTTCTTTACGTTTCCTTCTTCCTTGTTTCCCACATCAAATATCGCCTGCAACGCTACATCGTGTAAACTGCGCTTCTCCCAATCCAAAATCGTGCAAATCATATACTTGTCACACTCGTGTATGTCAGAAGCTCTAAAGTTGCTTGCAGGCAACCTCTTTATCTTGCGCTCTAACGCCACTCGTCGCTTCTTTACTATCTCGTCTATAAGTTCAACCGTTAAATCGTAGGAACTAAGTTCCAAACTTTGTTCTAAGGAACTTTGTGAACTTTGTCTAGAAATGTGTTCTAAACAGGATGTGTAGCTACCGCTTTCGATGGATCTTCAGAGCTCAAAAGATTAGGTTTAATAAGAATTTTTTCGTCGGTTTTACAAAAACAGATATGCCTCTCAAAAGTTCAACAACTCCATGACAGCATTCTCTACTTTATTATAATCATCACATTTTACAAGACTTATTTTTGGCATTAACACTTTTCTGTGAAAACTACAATTATAGTCGACTAATTTATACTGAATGCGCCATTATAAGGTTGTTTGACTACACCTACGCTTGCGCAATTTCATTTTGCCTGTTCATTTTGACAGATATTATTTTTGAAACGCCATGCTCTTCCATTGTCACACCGTAAAGAATGTCAGCTATTTCCATTGTCCGTTTGTTATGCGTTATAACCAAAAACTGCGTTTTTGTAGAAAATTCTTTAACCATAGCGTTATATCTGCCAACGTTTGCATCGTCTAACGAAGCATCAACTTCGTCTAAAATACAAAATGGCGACGGCTTAACCATAAAAAATGCAAACAATAAAGCAACAGCCGTTAAAGCCTTTTCTCCACCAGAACATAGCGAAATATTTTGCAATTTCTTTCCCGGAGGCTGAGCATAAATGTCAACACCGCTTTCAAGCAAATTGTTTTCATCAGTAAGCATCAAATCCGCTTCCCCTCCGCCAAAAAGTTTTTTATAAAGATCTTTAAAATTTTCTCTTACAGCGTCAAAAGTCTTTCTAAAATTTTCTACAGTGGACTGATTTATTTTCTTTATAACTTCATGCAAATCATCTTTAGCTTTCAACAAATCCTGCTGCTGTGTTAAAAGAAAATTACACCTTTGCTCCAACGCATCATATTCTTCTTGCGCAGCAAGATTAACAGAACCTAAAGATTCCATCTTTCTCTTTATCTTTGTAATTTCTTCATTATTTACTTCAATACTATCAAAATTATTTTTGATTTCTTCATAATTTTTACCATAAGTTTCCGCAAGCCTTTTCTCCAAATCATTTTTCTGATATTCAAAGTTCTTTAAATCAACCCGCATAGAATTTACTTCATTGTTTAATTCGCCAACTTTACCGCGCAAACTATGCCACTCGTTAGTTTTTGAATCTAATTCGTCCTGTAGCGTCTGCTTATCTGTCAACGAAACTTGTATTGCCACTTCTTTCTGCGCTTGATCTTCACATAACTGTTGTATTTTTACCGTCTCTGTCTCCTGCGAAATAAGTAATTCTGAAAGTTTTTCGCTGTTCTCGGAAATTTTGCTCTCCGCATATTGAATTTGTTGTTTTATGTTGGATACGTTATCAAGAAGATACTGCTGCCCTTTTTGCTTGTTTTCTACTTCGGCTACTTTTCTATCCCAATTACTTCTTGCATCCATCATTAGAGGAGATATAAACTCCTCTTCTTTTCTTATAAAAAATATATCGCTTTCAATAATTTTTAATTCTTCGTAAAGACTGTTTTCTTCATTTGTATAATCTGCAAGTTTGGCTTCAAAAACAGATAATTTCTCGTTAAAAGACGCGAGGTCTGCGTTTTTGACGCTCACTTCCTTTTTATGTTTATTTATTTCCTCGATAATATTCTTTATATAGTTACTTTTTTCTTCAATTTGCGCATTTTTCCCTTCAATCTGCGTTCTTATTTTTATTGAATCAAACCCAAATCTTTCTTTTTCAAGTCTGGCGTTAATTTGACGTTCGTCTATCTGTTCTATTTCGAACTGCGTTGAAGCGATATTTCGTTTAAGTTCTTCAGATTTTTCTTGCAGTTTTTTTATTTGTTCTTCAATCAAAACAGGTTTTTCAAAAGATATCTTTCCACCGCCCTGAACAACAACGTTCCCGTAAACTTTATTTCCGAAAACTAAAGTATTAGAACAAACAAAACGAACGATTTTTTCGTCCGCAGGATTATATCTTAAATATTTTATAAGTTCGGTATAACCTGAAGGAAAACCTACAATACTGTTTTGATGAGAATCTGAAATTTTTTCAGCAACTATAAAAGATAATCTGCTTAAACCATTTTCTTCCAAAAAGTTAATAGCCAGCTCGGCTTCTTTTGTTGTATCGCATACAAGATAATTTAATTTTTCGCCAAGAACCGAAGCTATAAGTTCGTCTTTATCATCATCTGCGTCTATCAAACTGCTTACTGGACCTCTTGCCAAATTTCTTAAATTTAAAACAGCTCTAATAGACGATCTTACAGGATCTCGCTGTTCAAATTCTTTTAAAGTGGCTATGCGGGATTCATTAGACGCAAGCAATTCTTTATATTGCAATAAATGGTTTTCTAAAGCTTTTACTTTCTCCTCGTTTTCTACAACTGTTTTATTTATTTCTTCTTTTTTTATTTCAAAAGATCGCAAAGACACATCCGCAGCTGTAAGTTCAGCTTCTATAAGAGCAATTTCTTGATTTGTGGGATCAATCTCGTTTTCAAGTCTTGCGATTATTCTCTGCAGGGAAGCAGTATCTGCGTCAAGATGTATTCTTGTTTCAGAAAGTTCGGATTTTAAGTTAAGCTGTTGCTTTTTTTCTGATTCCAACTGCGAAAGTTTGGAACGAATTGCATTCTCTCTCAACTCAAATTCTACGAGCTTAGCCTTTATTGAATTGTACTGCTGTTCTTTTTCTTTATATTCATTTTCAAGCCTATTGGCTGCATCAACTAAAGAACTATCGCCCGTATCTAAAGTTTTAAGCTGATATTCCATTTGAACAATTTTTTCACGATTTACAACAAGTTCTTGCTCTAGCTTCTCCTGTTCCGATTTTATTTCGGTTTCGCGCTGCATTGCATGTTGTATTATTTGATCAGCTACGCCTATCTGCATTTTTATTTCGCTTAAATCTCTGTTTGCGCTTACATACCGCTCATTTTTTTCATCCAATGCAAGACGCATATCCTGCGTTTCAACATCAAGCTGAGCCATAAAAGTGTTTGTAGATTCAAACTCTTTTATCTTTGGATCAAGATTCGTTTTTATCCTTGCTATTTCGTTGTTTCCGTGAGATATATGCTTAACCAAAGATGCTACTTCATATTGAGCAAGATCCTCTTGATATTTTTTATATTGTTTCGCTTTTTTTGCGGCTATATCTAAAGCGGTTATTTGCTGCTTATGAATTGCAAGCGCGTCAGACAAACGAGACATGTCTGAATCTATTTTTTCAAGTCTTCTTAACGTTTCTTCTCTTCTTGCTTTATATTTAGAAACACCAGCAGCTTCTTCAAAGAGTTCTCTTCTGTCTTCCGGTTTTGCGGTAGTTAAAAAATCGACTTTCCCTTGTTCTATTATTGAATAGCCGTCAAAGCCTATACCGGTATCCAAAAACATATCCCTTATATCTTTAAGCCTGCACTGTGTTTTATTTACAAAATATTCGCTTTCGCCACTTTTGAACAACCTTCTTGTTACAGTCACTTCAGAATAATCTATAGGCAATATATTTTGAGAATTATCAAAAGTTAAGGAAACTTCCGACATTCCTATGGCAGCCCTTGTCCGAGTACCTCCAAATATTACCTCCTGCATGTTGGAACTTCTCATTGATCTTGCTTTTTGTTCACCAAGGCACCAACGAATAGAATCTGATATATTAGATTTACCACAACCATTAGGACCTACAATGCCAGAAATTCCGAGATCAAAATCCAATACTGTTCTATCGGCGAATGATTTAAAACCGCACACTTCTACTTTCTTTAAATGCACTATTTATTTCCCTTGCAAAAACTTAGTTTTTTCAATATCTTCAGGAGAAAGATCTTCGTAAGCTCTATAGTCTTTCTTGATAAGCATCGATGTCTTTTTCTTTTTTATTATGTAAGTAAGCTTTAATCAGCGCAAAAGACGCGCAGGCAACCACTGAAACTAGAAACATCTTGTATAAACATCATATAAAGAGTGTTCTTTTCAAACCGCTAATAGCCAGAATTGAATCTACAATGACCCCATTCATAGTTATTAAGCGGAACTTCTACATATCCATCGCTAGATGCTTCTATGCGTACTGCATAGTAACAACTATTGATTTTTTCGTATTCGCTTGGATAATCTATAACAATATAAGATTTGGGAGACAAAAATTGAAACTGTTTTTTTAGCTTTCTCTTCCATTGTTGTTTTCGATGTTAGCTCCTTTTTTGCAACAGTTTTTTTAACAATTGCTTTCTTCTTTGTTTATTTAGTAGCCATTTCCCCACACCACCAACAATTTTTGATTTTACAAATCACTAATCTATATTATCTTTTGTCGTTACATGGTTAATCAACAATACTAAATAGCATAATCTTCTAGAATCTCATTTTACAATTTTTGTAGTTACAAAACAATATAAATTTTCAGATAATGACACATAACTAACTGGTTGATTATACCCATGTTATGCCTTCAACAATACTTCAATCTCTTTTATATCTTTTGCCACAACCTTGAGATAAGAATGGGACTTCATGTTTTTCAAATATCGTACCTGTCATCTCATCCACAATTTTGTGTATCCGGATTCATGCAATTTATACGCTAAATCAAATCCATTCATTTTATGCTTCATATCATGACCAACAACAATTTTAGTATCTTTGGAATACTTGTTTAATTTGTTTATTTTAATTATCGTTATTCTTGCCAAAATTCGAAACTAAAAAGTCGCATAAGCTCGTCTTCTATTCTCTTTGACTGTGGTATTCTACACAATGTTGACTAAGAACTAAAAATTTTGTATAATGCACGACGTGGGTGTTGTTCTGCCACAAAATAAAAGGAGACGTTATAAAATGAAAGAGGGAACGCATCCAAAATATGAAAAAAGCGAAGTATCTTGCGCCTGCGGTTATACCTTTAAAACTCGTTCGACAAAACCTGTAATTAAGCTTGAAATTTGTTCTAATTGCCATCCGTTCTTCACAGGCAAACAGAAACTTGTAGATACGGCTGGAAGAGTTGAAAAATTTCAGAAACGTTTTGCGAAAACAGAGGGAAAGACTATAGTAAAAAAGAAAACTGAGAAAAAAGTTTCGTCGCCAAGAAAGACCTCGGGCAAGATTCTTACGACATCGCCTAGAAAAGCAAAAGTTGCTCCTAAGAAAGAAAAAGAAACAAAAGGTAAGTAGTTTTAAGATAGTATTGTGGAAGAATCTCTATTGAATAAAGATTCTTCCATATTTTTTTGTGGATAATAATAATTATGTTTTTAGAAAAATTAAAATCATTAAACGGTCGATTTGAAGAAGTCGAGAAAAAACTCAGCGATTTATCCGTTGTTGCTAATAAAGACGAGTACAGAGAACTCACAAAACAGCATTCGTATCTTCGTCCTCTTGCAGAAAAATATGTTGAGTATGCTAAATTATTGAATGATATAAAAGACGCTGAAGAATTAAAAGATTCTGAAGATACAGGGATTAGAGAAATGGCATTTGCAGAATACAGCGAGCTTATTGAAAAACAAGTAAAGATAGAAGCTAAAATAAAAGTTTTGCTTATACCGACAGATCCTCATGAAAGTAAGGATATTATTGTGGAAATTCGCGCCGGTACGGGTGGAGATGAAGCCGCATTATTTGTTGGCGACCTATATAGAATGTACACAAGATTTGCCGAGAGAAATGGTTGGAAACACGAAGTTTTAGATTCTAATCCAACTGGTCTTGGCGGCTTTAAAGAAGTTGTGTTTGAAGTAAATGGTGACAGAGTATGGCGCTATTTTAAATTTGAAAGAGGCGCGCACAGAGTTCAGAGAGTTCCCGCAACGGAAGCGTCCGGAAGAGTTCATACGTCGGCAGTTACAGTAGCTGTTCTTCCTGAAGCGGAAGAAGTTGATGTCGAAATAAAGACAGAAGATTTAAGGATTGATACATATAGAGCTTCAGGCGCCGGTGGGCAACACGTTAATAAAACAGATTCTGCAATAAGAGTAACGCATTTGCCTACGGGACTTGTTGTTGCTTGCCAAGATGAAAGAAGCCAAATAAAAAACAGAGCAAAAGCGTTTAAAGTTTTAAGAGCAAAACTTTACGAACAAAAAGTGTTGGAACATGAAAAAGCGCTTTCCGATGAGAGAAAACAGCAGGTTGGTTCCGGAGACAGATCCGAAAAAATAAGAACGTATAATTTCCCTCAAAATAGAATTACAGATCATAGAATAGGCTACAGCGTTTATAATATTACCGAAGTTATGGATGGCGATTTGTCTGAACTTGTAAATAAATTAATTGAAGCTGATGTTGAAGCTAAACTCAAAGATAATTTTTAAATGCTTACCGGTGAAAGTGTTTATACTTTATTAAAAGCGGCAGAAAAATTTTTAAATTCAAAAGGACTTACTGATTCTAAGGCTGATTCAGAAGTCCTTTTAAGTTTTGTACTGCAGATTAAACGATCCAAACTGCATCTTATAAGAGATCAAAAACCCACAGACAAACAAATATCGCAGTATAAAGAACACATTTTAAGACGTTCTCAGAGAGAACCTGCGGCGTATATAACAGGATTTGCAGGTTTTATGGATTTTGAATTTAAAATAAATAGAAGCGTTTTAATACCAAGACCCGAAACCGAACTTCTAGTTGAAGTTGCGTTAAGTGTAGCAAGAAAAGAAAATAAAAAATCAGTATTGGATTTGTGTACAGGCTCAGGATGTATCGCTATAAGTTTATCCAAACTTGGCGCGTTTGACAATGTTACAGCTTTAGATATAAGTAAAAACGCGTTAAATATTGCAAAAGAAAATGCCAAAATTAATAACGCTACAGATATAGATTTTATTGAAAGCGATATTTTTGATAGTATAGGTGATAGAAAATTTGATATTATTGTTTCAAATCCTCCTTATATTTCAGAAACTGAATATAGCGCTTTAGAACCGGAACTTGAGTACGAACCAAGAATTGCTTTAACTGCGAAAGATGGCGGATTATTTTTTTATAACGAGATAGGCAGCAGAGCTTTAAATTATTTAAACAACGACGGAGTCGTACTTATTGAATTAAATGCGAATAAATTTGACGAAATAAGGCAAATTTTTTTAGATAACAATTACAAAGAAATTGAAATTATTAACGATTATGCCAGTCTTCCTAGAATTTTAAAAGCAAAAATATTTAAATAATCAGCGCATTGAATTTGCCTTGCCCATGGTATATTGACACGATGTAGATTATGATATACAATGCTGTTGTGAGTAAAGATAAATGAAGTGTGTGTGAATAATATTAAAGAAGATATGATAATTTAACAATTGACATCGTTTGCAAAAAAGAAAAGATGCAAAAAGAGCAGTAAAAATATATAAGATGCTAAGATACGACAAAAGGAACAATCAAATGAAAAAAAATAAAAATATAGAAGAAAGTTTTGTAAAAAGATTAAAAAACAATCCCAAACTTTTAAATCACTTTGTAAGAGAAATCATTGAACAATATGAGAAAGATGATGACTTCGGAATGTTTCTTGAGGGAATAAAGGCAATTGCAACTGCTACTGAAGGCATGACAAAAATAAGCAAAAAAGCCAATGTCAAAAGGGGTACACTGTATAAAGCTTTTTCTCACAAGGGAAACCCTGAAGCAAAAACATATTTTAATGTGCTTAAAAACGTTGGAATTCAAGTCCATTATAGTTATGCCGGGAAGCAATGATCTTCCGAATATCAGCTATAAATTTTATATAAACTTTGGGATTAGAAATGGACAAAATAGTAATACGCGGTGGTAAGAAGTTAAAAGGCGAAGTTGTGATTTCCGGGTCAAAAAATTCTACTTTACCTATCTTATTTGCGTCGTTACTTACAGATGAGTCTGTAACGATAACAAATGTTCCATCTCTTGCAGACATAGATACCACGATTGAATTTTTAAATTTTATAGGCAAAAAAACCCTTAAAAAAGGGAATGTTGTAAAAACTTATTCTTCCTGTAGATATAAACATGTGGCTCCCTATGATTTAGTAAGAAAAATGCGCGCAAGCGTTTTAATAATGGGACCTTTACTTGCAAGACTTAAGAAAGTTGATGTATCTTTGCCTGGCGGATGTACAATAGGCGCGAGACCCATAGATATTCATTTAGATGTATTTAAAAAATTGGGCGCAGAAATTTCAGTGGAAGGCGGATACGTAAAAATTTCTGCTGAGAAAGGACTCAAAGGAACTGCTATAAACTTTAAGTTCCCAAGTGTTGGCGCAACTGAAAACGCGTTGCTTTGCTCGGTTTTGGCGAAAGGTAAAACTACAATTATTAACGCTGCTGAAGAACCTGAAATAGAAGATTTGGCAAACGTTTTAAATAAGATGGGCGCAAAAGTTGTAGTATCAGGGACAAAGAAAATTACGATAGAAGGCGTAGATAAGCTTCACGGTTTTATTCATGAAGTAATTCCTGACAGAATAGAAGCTGCAACATATATGATTGCAGCTGCGATTACAAAAGGCGAAGTAACTCTTAAAAAAGTTGTTCCAAAACATTTAAAAGCTGTAAGCGATAAATTAAGAAAATGCGGTATGAGTATTAAAGAAACAAAAGATACAATTACTGCAAAATGGGTAAAAACCTTAAAACCGCAGAACATTAAAACTGAAGTTTATCCGGGATTTCCAACGGATGTACAGGCCCAGTGGATGGCTTTGATGTGTCTTGTAAAAGGAAAATCGAAGATAACCGAGAATATTTTTGAAAACAGGTTTATGCATGTTGCCGAACTTCAAAGATTTGGCGCTGATATAGTCACAGATGGAAAAACTGTAAATGTAAATGGCATTGAAAAACTTTCAGGCGCGCCTGTGATGGTGTCTGACTTGAGAGCTGGAGCAGCTCTTGTTTTAGCAGGACTTGCCACGGAGGGAAATACTGTTGTTTCAAGAATTTATCATTTAGACAGGGGTTATGATATGCTTGAAAAAAAACTCAAAAAAATAGGAGCAAATATAAAAAGAGCGCATAGCTAGTGTATGAGGCTGATTTTCTTATGTCCTACTTATAGATCTTTATTCTTAGTCTTATTCCAATCGTTTGACATGGGCGCTACTTTATTTAAAACCACGTTGTTTATTGACATCGCTCTTACGAGCTCTTCACATCTTCCTGGGAAATATTCAATTTATTTTTTTCACTCACAATTAGTCTTATTTTAGCCTTATCATCATATATTGTAGTCCAAAATATCTATTGATTTTCTCAAATGTTCCTTTGATAAATGAGCATAAATCATAGTGGTTTCTATCCTCAGCATTCTGCCATTTTTGCCATATTGCCACATCAAACAGACAGATTATTTTCACTGCCACGCTCCCCACGTTATCCTCATCATCATCTTCCTCACCTCGTCCTCCATCGGCAGATTCGCCTCCGCCCACGCCACCGCCCGCCCCAACGCTTCTACTCTTTCTCCTTCCGCTCTTCTTCCTTATCGTACGTAACGCCAAGAGTTTTATCTATATCGTCGCTTTCTTCTTGAGCAAGATTATATTTAGGTTTGTTATTGTTTGCTTTTCTGCTATTGTATTCATCTAAAATTAATCGTTTAAACTTCGCGTACGATATTTCATCCTTGTCTTTATCAAAGTACTTGCCATTTAAATTATCACGAAGTCCGAGACTTTCCTTTATAGCTTCGTATTCTAAGTAAGGAATATCGCTAATATTCTGCTTGTCTCATGTCATATTCCTACCAATATAAAAGATTAACTTCCTCATTAGATATTGGGTCGCCATTTTTGTCAAAACATTTTCCGTTGCCTTCTGTAACACCGATAATGTTCCATATACTCAACGAATCTTTTCTTTTTTGTAATTCGCAACTGTAGCATAAGCGCTAGACGCGTTAGTAGCTCCTGTAGCACTAGCCACGCAGAGGAGGCAGCTCTAGCTCTGCCTTAAGTTCCGCAAAATACGCTCCATACATTGGCATTACCGAAGCGAGTAACCGCATTAGATACGGTTGTTCCTGTAACTAGTGCCCCAATAGTTCCAGCATCTGTTGTTATACCAGCCCCTAAAACATCTATATAATTTACAGCATCCCCGGTATCTATTTTAGCGCCACTTTTCTGCGACTTCTTGAAATCTTGCAATTAAGTCAGCCGATTTAATACCAAATTCAGTTATTGCAGTTTGGTTCTTTTTGTCTATCTCGCCAACCATTTGGGCAAGCCTTTGGTCTTGCTTCGGCATTGACTCAATCAAGCCATCAATGTGCGTGTCAACTTCCTTGCTCACTT
>JAIXMY010000098.1 GCA_020328045.1 Candidatus Endomicrobiellum pyrsonymphae | reverse complement strand
GGCTTTGAGCTTCTTTGAGTAGCGTATTAAACTCGTCTGTCGTTAGAACGAACTGCATACGCCATATAAGTACCGCTAGAACAAAACACTTTCACATTTAAAATACCATGCTTGCATGCTTGTAGGATAATACATTAAATTGTTTTATGATCACTTTTCTTGGCTTTCTTTCAACTTTAATACCTCTTCTAGAACCTCGCTAATCATTTTTATTGTAGTTTCTATATCCTCGTTGATTGTACATCCCGCGGCATTTTTATGACCGCCGCCACCAAACCTGCTGACAACACCAAGCGCATCAAAATTTTTTACCGAACGGCAACTAACTTTAGTTGTTTTCTTGTCAATCTCTTTAAACACACAACCGATTTTCACACCATTTATTCTTAAAGTATAATTTGAAATACCTCCTGAATCGTCAGAACTTAGTCCGCTTTTTTTAAACATATCTTTTGTTAAAACAATATAAGAAACTTGACCGCTTAAAATTGTTCTTATACCGCACAGAGCCAGCCCTTGTAATTTCAACGCGTTGATAGAAGTATTTTCATAAATTTTTTTATAAATTTCATTTACCTCTACACCGTACTCCATAAGTTTCGCGCAAGCAATGTGCGAATTGGAAGTAGTATTTAGCTGCTGGAAACGACCTGTATCTGTCAAAATACCGGTGTAAAGACTTTCCGCTTCGTTTTTTGTTAATTTAATTTTCATATGCTCAAAAATATTGAAGATAAGCTCTGATGTTGATGACGCTGACGGGACAATATAATTAACATCGCCGAAATTTGTGTATGTTGAATGATGATCTATATTGATTATTTTTTTTGCTTGTTTAGTGGCAATAATGTCGCCCATTCTAGAAAAATCAAGCGATTCCAATATTATCGCGCAATCAAAAATATCAGTTGTTTTCGCCGACATTTTTATTTTATCTGAACCTTTAAGAAATTTTAGAAAATCCGGCACCCTATCAGCGCAATAAACGCGAGCTTTCTTTCCATTTCGATTTAAAACAGACGCGAGCGCCAAAGCTGACCCTAGGCTGTCGCCATCAGGTTTCACATGTCCAGCAATAAAAAACGTTTTTGATTGTTTTACTATCTTGAAAATTTCTGCAATCTTTTTTTTGTCAGACGAATTGATTTTATTTTGCACTACCAACTCTCCGGTGTAGATTATTTTTCTTCTTCTATTTTTTTAAGTATATCAAATACTTTTGTCACTCTTTCGTTGGTACCGTCATAAACAAAAGATATTATGGGAGTGCGTCTTAAATTTAAACGCAAAGCCAATTGATGCCGAACCGCTCCTGTATTTCTTTTTAAAACTTCATCTGCTTTTTGCTTATCTTCTGCCGAGCCAAAAATGGAATAATGAATTTTACAGCTTAACAAATCGTCAGTAAGTTTTACACCCATAATTGTAACAAGTCCTGAATTCAAATCTTTTATTTCTCTTATAACTTCTGAAACAGTCTGTTGTATAAGCTCTCCTACTCTAACAGATCTTTTATACGATAGCGACATATTAATCTCTCTTTTAAATCGTTATTTACATCAGGCAAAACGTATGAGAAAAATCCATTTTGGATACTTCGCTACGCTTCTAGCATCGCATTGACTTTATATATGATTTTGCCCGATTTGTAAGAAATTTGTAAGTCCTTATTGCAAATCAAAAACAAAACTATCATGTTTATTGTACATAATTTTACTGCATAATCAAACTAAAAAAATGTTATTCAAACTCTAAAAGTAAAACTTAACTCATTTTTAAAATGCGTGCGCGCACATTAAACGAAAATGAGGTCGTGGCGTTTCCTCCTCGGAGATTAAGACATTGTGTTTTAAATTTAAACAACTTGTGGTAATTCCTATCAGATGGCTTGTTCTAAATCTTTGACGGAGAACCCTAAATATGTGACTTTGGTAAAAATAGCAAGAGAGAGACGAAATGCTATAGTTAAAAAATCTAAGAAAAAGTTAAAATTTTATTTCTCACTGGTGTTTCCTGGCATCCTGATGGGGCTAATGCTTTCCATTTTTTCGTTGTACCAGTGCGTCGTCAGACACCTCCTGCTAAGCTGTGGTTTGCAACTTTTGTAATTAGTGTTTTAAAAGAGGTGTTATTTTCATTTTTAGATGATTGACAACATATCAACCGGTTGATATGGTTTACTGATTTCTTGCTAGTTGTTTGGTAAGGTACCGGGCTAGTATTGTAGAAGTTTTCTTACAAAAACTCAATGACAATCACCTAAACGCGCCTGAAGTTTTCATATTTTCTTGTAAATTAGAAGGTTTAATATAATACGAATATGGGCAGACATATTCAAGATCTATTAAACTCTTAGAAGGTTTAAATTGATATAATTGAATTGATATAATAGTGGCAGTTACATTTGCTGGCAGAAAGGTTTGAGGCAGGAAGATTCAAGGATAGAAAGAAGACAAATGTCTTTGATTAAATTTTGATTATTTTGACTGTATAATTTTTAAGGTTGAAATGTTAAAAGTAAGGGATTAAATTTGTATAATTACAATAGTTGTAGCTGATTTGTTAAAAGGGTTGATATAATTACGATAGTTGTAGCTTGATTTGTTAAAAGATTTGATACAATTACACATAGTTATAGCTTGATTTGTCAAAAGCTCTTTAAATTTGGTACAGTTGATTTTCTTGTGAATACAAAACAAAAAAAGTGGCGCTAAAATAAAACGGGGGATTTTCACGTGAAGCGATACATACTCCACATTCCCTTAATCTCTAAATCTAAATTTATCAAAACCTATAGATAGAAACAAAATAGGAAATAATATGATGACATTACTCTTAAAAAGAAGACATAATATGATGACATTACGTTTAAAAAGGTGTGTAAGCTTGTTTGTTTGCCTTTCTCTGCTCGTTTCGGCATGCTCGCCCGATAAATCTAACAAAGTTAGTAGCAAAGCTGGTAGCAATGTTAGCTCACCCACTAGAATGTCTGTAGTCCCACAGCC
>JAIXMY010000033.1 GCA_020328045.1 Candidatus Endomicrobiellum pyrsonymphae | reverse complement strand
GAAGACGGCGATATTTTAACGGAAGTAAAAGCCATAGATAAAAATCCTGAGGTTATAATAGCTACAAAGAAAGGTTTTGCTATAAGATTTAAAGAAAGCGATGTGCGTGCAATAGGACGCAACGGTATGGGAGTAAACGGAATTTCTCTTGAGAAAGATGATGAAGTTATAGGCATGGAAGTTTTTTCGTCAGATGATGTGTTTCTTTCAATATCTGAAAACGGTTATGGAAAGAGAACAGAGGTGGGAAAATATCGTTTACAAAAGAGAGCGGGACATGGCGTTATCAATATGCAGGCAACGGAAAGAAATGGCAATGTGGTAGGTATTAAAAAAGCTAATGTTGGCGAAGAAGTTATGATAATGACACAGGACGGAATAACTATAAGACTTAGAGTAAACAGTATTTCCATTATAGGAAGAAATACGCAGGGTGTAAGACTTGTGCGTCTTGGAGACGGTGATAAAGTAGCGACAGTTGCCAGTGTTGTAAAAGATGAGGCAGAGGGCGAAGCGCAAGATGCAGTAGAGATTGTCAAGCAAGTATAATACAAGCATTGTAATTGGCGTAACAATAGCAACAATAGCAGCAACATCGTACGGACTATATAAATTATTAAAGTCTAAATCGGGAAAAGAAATTCATGTTCATGTCGAGGACGAGGACGAGAATGAAGAGATTAATAAAAGAAAAAAGCTTTTAAAACTTATGGAAGAAGCGTTCAACAAACAGAAACTACGCCAAAGTGATTAACTAGCTAAACTACTTAGAGTGAAAAAAAGAAATAAAATTAAAATACAAATGACAAACACTACAGTAATAATACACATAGCAATAGTATTAGCAATAATAGTAGCTAAAATACAAATAGCAATAATAGTAGCTAAAATACAAATGACAAACACTACAGTAAATATAGCAAAAACAGTAGCAAGATACTTAATAAGAATAGCACTAATAATAGTAACAGTAATAATATACATAGCAATAGTATTAGCAATAATAGTAGCAATACAAAAAATACCAAAAGCAGACGCACTAAGCTTAATAATAATAGCAATAGTAGCAATAAAAGTAATGAAAAAAAATAAAACTTTGAGGTTATTTTTTAAAAGTATTAAAAGTATTAAAATTATAAAAACGAAATTTATAAAACATATAGCAACATTTACAAAATATGTAGTACCAATAGCAGTAATGATGTACATAATGGTACTAATAATGACAGCACCAAAAGCAATAGCAATAATAATAGCAGTAATAGCAGCAGCAATAGCAGAAAACGAAGATAACAGAGTAACAGCAGTACTTACAACAATACCAGCAATACTTAACCTGCTGGGTTAGACCTAATTAAACCCAACAAACTAAAAAGTAGCTCTAGTCGATACTCGCGCAAAAGAAAGTCATGCCAATCAGACTGAATTTTAGCATTAATAGCAACTCTACAATCATATATCGCTTGTCGAGCCTCAGACGACAACTCACTCTCGTCACAAGGGATCTCACCAATAACCAAATCCGTCTCAGGTGGTGGCGTAGCCACCACCTGAGACGGTGAATCCAAACCAGCAGTATCGCTGGGCAAACCAAAAACAGCCTCGTTATCGTCGACAACACGTCGAGCGTCAGGATCACCAAAAGTGGTTAAAAATAATCTACGCTTAGCTTCACGCTCATTGTCGCGGGCATACTGATCAGCCAACTTATGCTGTGCAATCAAGGACTCCACGTCAGCAATAGTTTTCAGCTTCTCAAGCTCCGTCGGGGCAATCCACCGCTTAATCTCTTGCGCAATCAAATCCCAAGAACGTTTCTCTTTCTGCTCGTCGGTCAAAAATTTTCGAAAATATGCTGACGGATAAGGTATAATTAATAGGCTGAGTTTTAAAATCAGAAGGAGCAAGCAACGGCGGCGACGAATAAACAGTATAGGTACCTTTATCAACGAGATCGGAAATGTGTTTTTTAGCCCAGCCAAAACCTATTGCTGGGCGAGTGGACTGATGATGAAACGGCGGTACTCTACCTTTAGGATAATTAGCTTTTTTGAGGAGATACTTAGTAAGATAACCAGCAACTCTACCACCTTCGCCGATAGCCTCAAGATGTACAAATCTCCTATTCCAAGCCTTCTCAAGGAGCGCTGTAGTCTTACGATGCTGCTCCTCTTGGCGACTCAGCCAAGAACAATAATTACGACATGTACCATAAACAAGATCGATATAAAGATACTTACTAACGGACTTAGGGTCAAGATCAGGATCGAGACCAAAAATAATCGCGTGATAGTGCGGTCTACGAGTAGCCGTGGAACCATACTCGCCACAATAAAAATAAGAAATTTTTTAGTAAAAATAGAAGAATCGCGATCAGTAGTTCTACGCAAGCGCTTAAAAAACAACTGAATATCACACACACATAAATTGCCACCAGAAGGTAAGGAATTTGGGGCATAGGTTAACGTAACAAATGCAGAGTAAGGGTGCAAAGTCAATTCGTGTTTAATACGTTCAGCCCATTCCCGTGCCTGTTTGGCACGGCAGGCAGAACACCTGCGACAATCTACATATGGTATGGTCGGAAATGAAAGTGCAGATAGCACATAAAATAGCCGGCGAATGGCGTAATGCATCTAGTTTCGTGATTCCATCTCATTTTTCCACTGTGTTTTCATCAGCTATTATATACATTATATGCCGTCGATCATATGAGAAATGACCCGGAGGTGCAAAAGCTAGTCGACAAAGTATAAAGAGGAAAAATAGAGTTAAAAGATATTCCTAAATTACTAGAAGTAGCAAGGAATAAATAGAAAGTATATGAAAATCGTTATTTTATCTGTTATTTTGGAAAGAAATCGCCATTGAACACTGTAGCTTTATTCTTTGTTGCAAAAATATTCCTATCGCATTATTACTAAGTTATTACGATGGATGACTTCGTCTTCAATTACGTTTATAATTTTTTTCATTTCTGTCGTTTTCTTACCTTTTATTTTTTCAAGGATTTCATTGCTATAATTTGTCAATCCTCTTGCAAAATCTTTTTCTGTATCGGTATTAGCGATGTATACGGTGTCGCCCCTTTGGAAACTCCCGTCTATTTTTACTATGCCCACAGCGAGTAAACTCTTCCCTTTGTTTATCAAGGCATCTGAGGCTTTTACATCTATAAAAACTGTTCCTTTTGGTTTTTTACTAAAAGCTATCCACGATTTCTTTGCTTCTAAGCGCTGTTTTTTTGCTTTGACAATAGTTCCGACCTGACAACCTAAAACTATATTTTTTAACAAATTAAGCTTTAAGCCGTTTGTAATCACCGTATCCACCCCTGATGCCGAAGCTATTTTTGCGGCAAATATTTTCGTTTTCATGCCGCCGATGCCTTTCCCGCTTGAAGAAACACTCATAGCGAAACTTTCAATTTCTTCAGTAATTCTTTCAATTGTTGGTATTATTGAAGAAGTTTCGGGATTTCCGCTGTAAAAACCGTCAACATCTGTAAAAATTATAAGTTTATCAGCGTCTATTGCAGACGCGACAAGAGCCGCCAATGTATCGTTATCACCAAAATTTATTTCGTCAATTGAAATAGAATCATTCTCATTTATTATCGGAATAATATCGTTTTCCAGTAAAGTATTCAAAGTATTTCTTGCGTTGATATATTCAACTCTTTTATCGAAAACATATCTTGTAAGAAGAATTTGCGCAACGGTTTTGCCATATTTTGCAAACGCTTCTGAATACGCATTCATAACTAGAGGCTGACCAACTGCAGCAAAAGCCTGTTTGTCTCTTAAGGTTGTTTTAGGTTTAGTGTTTATGCCAAGATGCGAACGACCTGCCCCTATTGCGCCTGAACTAACAATTAAAACTTCATGACCGTCCGTTTGAAGTTCGACGAGCTTTTCCGTCAAAGCAACTATATACTTTTTACCTAACAATCCTTCTTTAGTTGTTAATGTGCTTGTACCTACCTTTATAACTATTCTCATGTAACTATTGTTTACTCTACCTCCGACACAACTTTTTATACTTTCAATTTTTCTAATAAAATCCTATTAACAATCTGAGGATTTGCCTGCCCTTTAGATCTTTTCATAACAAGACCAACAATTGCGTCAACTGCTCTTTCTTTACCGGATCTAAATTCAGCAACTGCTTTAGGGCTTTCTGCAATAGATTCTTCGCACATTTTTGTAATTACGGTCTCATCGGAAATCTGTGACAATTCTTTTTCTTTTACTATTGTTTCAGGATCCGAAGATTTTTCGTACATTTCTTCAAAAACAGTTTTTGCAATTTTGCCTGAAATTGTTCCATTTAAAATAAGGGAAACTAATTTTGCAAGATTTTGACTTGAAACAGGAGATTCTGAAATACAAACTTTTGCTGCATTCAGTTTTGCGCTTAACTCCGTTGAAATCCAGTTTGAGAGAGGTTTCGCCAAAACTTTCTTGTCTTTGGAGTAATTTAAAGCACCTTCATAATAATCTGCAATTGTTCTAGTTGATGTTAGATAATCAGCATCATATTCCGATAACCCATAATCTTTTATAAACCTTGCTTTTCTTGCTTTTGGAAGCTCGGGAATTTGTTTGCGCAATTCTTCAATAAAAGAATCCGGTAAATCAAAAGGAACTAGATCCGGCTCCGGAAAATATCTGTAATCTAAAGCGCCTTCTTTTGAACGCATTGACTTTGTTACGCCTTCTTCCGCTTCCCAAAGTCTAGTTTCCTGCACAAGTTTACCATTTGATTCAAGAACTTCTTTTTGTCTTTCAACTTCATAAGTTATTGCATCTCTAATACCTGATAGGGAATTCATATTTTTAATTTCAACTCTGGCGCCAAGCTCTTTTTGTCCCACGGGACGTATACTTACATTTACGTCGCAGCGCATTTTTCCTTCTTCCATACTACATTCGGAAGTACCCAAATACCCAACAATATTTTTAAGTTCTGTTAAAAATTCTAATGTTTCTTCAGGAGAACTAAGCTCTGGTTCTGTTACAAGTTCCATAAGACCAACACTTGCCCTGTTTAAATCTAAAAGAGAATAACCAAGTTTTCTACTGCCTATCTCGTGAACAAGTTTACCAGCGTCTTCTTCAAGGTGTATTCTTGTTATATTTACAACTTTTTCTTTTCCGCCAACACTTATCGTAAGCTTGCCTCTAGAACACAGAGGCGGCTCTGACTGCGTTATTTGATAGTTTTTTGGAACATCAGGATAAAAATACTGTTTTCTTGCAAATGTACACTGTTTATTTATATTAAAATCTAATGCAAGCCCCGTTTTAACTATCGCTTCAACAGCTTTTTTATTCAATATAGGGATTGCTCCGGGCTGCGACGTGCAAATTACGCAAGTGTTTATGTTAGGCTCTGCACCAAACTGAGTGGAACATTCGCAAAAAACTTTCGATTTTGTATTAATCTGCATATGTACTTCAAGCCCCACCACTGTTTCATAATTGACCATTTTCTATTCCCTTAAAGAATTGGATATTTGTCTGTGTCAAACTCTGATATTTTTTCAAAAGCATTTGCAACTTGAAAAAGTTTCGCGTCAGAAAACCTCGAACCCATAAAATGCACACCCATAGGCATACATGAACTCGTAAAACTGCAAGGAACAGTAATGCCCGGAAGTCCCGCAAGATTTGCCGCTATAAGAAACAAGTCGCACTCTTCAGGAAGAATATCTCCAAATTTTACAGGCATTTGCAAAGTTGCGGGAGTAAATATAAAATCACATTTCTTGTAAGCTGCTGTTATTTGATTGATAAGCAAAGTTCTTACTTTTTGAGCTTGATGATAACATCTGTGATAATTTTTTGCGCCTAAAACGTATGTCCCAAATAGTATTCTTTTTTTTACTTCGTAACCCAATGATTCCGCTCGAGATTTTGCATATTCATCATTTAAACTCCTACCATTGGGGGATCTGTATCCGTAACGAATTCCATCAAAAGTTGCAATGTTTGCCGACACTTCTGCACACATAATAACTTTATACAAAGCCGGAACATATCTGTAAGCTGGAATATCAATTTCAATTATTTCAACACCTTCGAGTTTTAGTTTGTTTGTCGCATCGTTAAAATATTTTGTTATCTCGGCATCTGTTTTATAATCTAAAAGTTGTTTTGGAATACCAACCCTCAAAGTTTTTAGTATGTTTGGATTATCGATATCGCGCACATAATCTATACCCTCTTTTGGCTCACAAACAGGATCCCTGTAATCTTTGCCGGCTATAACGCTTGTAAGCAAAGCTGAATCTACTACAGTTTTTGAAAATGTTCCCACCTGATCAAAAGAAGAAGCTAAAGCGCATACACCGTATCTGCTTATTAATCCATAGGACGGCTTATAACCAACTATTCCACAAAAACCTGCAGGCTGTCTTATTGACCCACCAGTATCTGATCCTAATGCGAAAGGCACCATGCCTGCGCTTACAGCAGCAGCGCTTCCACCGGAGGATCCTCCGGGAATATATTCAATATTCCAAGGATTTGCAGTTTTCTGATAAGCCGACGATTCTGTAGAGCCACCCATCGCAAATTCGTCCATATTTGTTCTGCCTATGAAAATTGCGCCTGCTTCTTTAAGTTTTTCTATAACAGTCGCATCATAGGTGGAAATATAATGCTCAAGATACTTTGAAGCAGAAGTCATTCCCTCGCCTTTAACCATAATATTATCCTTTATGGCTATAGGAACACCCTCCAGCAACCCACACTTTGCATTTTTCCTGTCTTTGTTATCAATTTGCTCAGCTTGATTTAAAGCGTTTTCTTCGCTTAACCTGAGAAATGCCTTAACCTTAGGGTCAGTTTTTTTGATACGTTTAAAGTGATCTTTTACCGTATCCACGCTTCTTATTTCGCCCAAACAAATTTTTGTTTTTATATCCTTAGCCCCAATCATATTTAAAACCACTTTTTCTTTTTAAAATATATAAGCATCGCTACCATAAATACCAACATCACGCTCATCGCAAAAGACCAACAACCAGCCCTTCCAAAAATCAAATATTCGGGGAAATCTACATTCATTCCATAATAACTTGACACGACAAGAACAGGCATCAAAATCGTGGCTATTACAGTTAAAAATTTCATTACTTCCGTAAGTTTTACAGTAACGCTTGACATATAAACTTCAATCAAGCTTACTACCATTTGGTTTCGCATAACTATTGCCTGATTCATTCTTGCACACTGCGTATTAATATCTCTAAAATACACTAGATATTCCCTTGCTATCAAATTATTATTTGCTCTAGTGAAGTACATGTACGATGCCTGTTGCGATTCTGCTATTTTCCTCATTGAAAAAATCACTTTTTTGATATTAAGTATTTCTTCCATGTTTTCTGTTTCGGGAGCTTCAAGAACATCGCCTTCTAATTCTTCCAACTTGTCGTCAATTTTTTCAAGAGTAAATTCATAACTCGAAACTACTTTGTTAAAAATATTATACAGCATATTTTCAAGACTTTTCATTTCAATCCGCGGTCTTGCTTTAGCTCTTTCAAAAAGGGTCTCTAAGAAAAACAATTCTTCCGTATGCACCGTAACTATAAAACCTTTCCCAACAAAGAAGTTTAATTCGTAAATACTGTTTTCAAATTCTTGGAAATAATTTGGTTTAAGCTGTATTCCGTGTATAGCGCCAAAAACGTAGTTTTCAAACTCTTCCATCTTTGGATAATACTGCGGAAAAAGGCAATCTTCAATCGACATTTCATGAAACTTAAAAGAGTCGGAAAGAAGGGCAGTTTCATCATTAGTTAACTCGTGATTTCCCAAATGAATGTCAATCCAGGCAATATCCGGCTTTTTTTTGTAATCGTCGGCAATTCTTATTGCATTATATTCGTTGGTAACTGCACCGTCGATAGAATAAATTGCTTTTATCATTGTGCCTCTATTACCTTTTGGACTTTGTAAAAAGTTCCCTCTCTAGCAGGAGATCCATTCAACATTTGATCTATAGTGTCCTTAGCACGCGGCTTTACAACATCATCTCTCCATACATTTCTAAGCTCTGTAACGTGCGTTGTGGGCTTCAAAGAAGCGACACCCGGTTCCTGCAAAATTTCAATATAATCAAACATTACGTTTATATCTGCAAGATACTTTTCTTTCTCTTCTTCTTTTATGTCAAGCCTTGCCATGAAAGCTGTAACTTCAAGCTCTTCTTTTAACATAAACGCTCCTCTAGGATCTATTATAAAATTGTACAAAAATCAAAAATTTTTAACAACGTTTCATTATCTATCTCCGTTATAAATAGATCCATTTATACAAAGATCACAAAAATTTCACACATATATATTTCGACATTAAGGAGATGCCGTTTTGACGCGAACAAAACGCATGAAAACTATTGCAGTTTTGCAACAAGAATATCTCTTTTGGTAAGAGGGCGCGAAAGAGTTATGCCATCAAAAGACGTGCAACGACTTAGCGCTACGTACAATTGTCCCGGAGCAAACGCGCCATACTCCATGTCTATAATAATGTTATCAAACGTTTTGCCCTGACTTTTATGTATTGTAACAGCCCATGAAAGTTTTAACGGATACTGTTTAAAAAATCCTGCGCTCTCCGTTTCTATTTGTCCTTCTGTTTCATTCCACTTATATTTAAATAGTTCCCATTTATATGGTTCGACATATTCTGTTCTTCCGTTTGAAAATTTCACGTGTATCAATACTTTATCTGAATAAGAGCCGCTTTTTATATCGTCAACAATGCCAATGCTGCCATTAACCCACCTGCCTTTCCCATCGTTATTGACCATCATCACTTGCGCGCCTTTTTTTATAACAAGCTCCGGCTCTGCAGGAAAGGCTTTTGAATTTTCATCCATATTTTCAATCTCTGCAGAAAAAATTGCCTGTTCTGCTTTTATTTTTGAAAGATATTGATGATTTATAAACGTCGCTTTTTTGTTTGTAGTAGTAAGATATACCGCCATAGGCTTATCCAAAATATGCGACGAAACTTTTCTATTTAAAACAATAAGTTCGCTTTCTCCTACTGCGCCATTTCGCACAGCATTGAGCAACGCGACAAAATTGACATCTTGCTGTCTGTATATTTTTTTAAGTTCAACAGTGTGAAGCATACATTCGTTAAGAGAATAGGCGCTTAAAAAATAAGGTGATTTATACACAGAATTAAATATATGCAGCTCTTCTCTTTTTACTACAGGTGGAAGCTGTTTTAAATCTCCAATAAAAACCATTTGTATACCGCCAAAGGGCTCTTTGTGTTTCTCTCTGTTTAATCTTAAAAATTTGTCTATACAATCTAAAATATCACAACGGAGCATTGACGCTTCGTCTATAACAATCGTTTCAACTTTTTTATATATCGATTTTTCTGAAAGTTTTTTCTTTTTTATTTTTGAAAGGGTGATATCCGGTTTAAAATTAAAAAATGAGTGTATCGTTTCCCCGCCACAATTAAGAGCCGCTACACCGGTTGGCGCAAGAACTATAGTTTTTTTCTTTGCGCGCGTCATATAGTAACGCAAAAATGTTGTTTTTCCCGTGCCGGCATTTCCAGTAACAAAAACGCAATCACTGCCCTTGTCTATTAAATCATATGCTTCCTTAAACTCATTATTTATTTCAATTTTGTTATTCATTTCTTATTCACCTGAAATAATCATGTCAAAATAAGGATATTCGCTTATGCATAATTATATTATTTCTTGTAGTTTGAAAAAGATTGGAAATTTGTTCTTGAGTAGGTCAGTCAAAGAATATTCTCCCGAAATTTCACTCCTATTTTATTTTTGTAGATGATTATGCTAGATTCTCTACTCATTTTTAGGTTATAACATTTTTTCATTAATAGTGATTCCTTTACAAGTATTCATGCTTATCATTACAATTCAACCCATACTATTTTATTGTCCACAAGTTATCCACAAGTATATATAACATTTTCGCTACTTAACATAACATATTATTTTTTTGATTTTTATATTGATTTTTCAATATATTTTTGCAAATTATTTCTATTGTATATTTTTATACTAATTTTCTTAGACAAAGTTAATACGCAGTTATCAACATCACAAATGTAATTCTTTTATTATTCTTTCCAAGTCTTCTAAGGAGTAATAATAAATCTCTATTTTACCCTTTTTACTTGTCCCTGCAATATTTGCTTTTGTACCTAATTTTCTTTGAATTTCTTCTTTTAAATGCGCGATCTCCACTTCTTGTTTTTTTTGCTCGGGTATCTTTTTCTTAGTTGCTAGACTGGAAGTAAGTTTTTCTACGATTCTCACTGACAGCTTTTCATTTAATATTTTATCTACAATTGCTCTGATTTCTACAACATCTTCAATGCCTGCAAGCATTCTGCCATGCCCGGATGTAATTTTCCCTTCTGCTATCAAAATTTGTACATCTTCAGGTAAGGATAAAAGTCTTAGCGTGTTTGATATCACAGATCTCTCTTTGCCAACAACTTCTGCAATCTGCTCGTGAGTATGCGCGAATTCTTCTATAAGTTTTTTAAAAGCTTTTGCTTCTTCTATAGGATCTAGATCTTCTCTTTGAATATTTTCAATCAACGCTAAATCAAGTCTCTGTTTATCGTCGGTAGCTTGTTTTACTATAGCCTTTATATCCTTGTTTCCTGCAAGTTTAGACGCCCTGTACCTTCTTTCGCCTGCAATAATTTCGTACTCTCCGGGGACTATTGACGACGCAACTAAAATAGGCTGCGCGAGACCATGCTTTTTTATTGAGGCTGCAAGTTCTTGAAGTTTTGCTTCGTTAAATTTATTTCTCGGCTGAAATCTGTTAGATTTTATTTTGTTTAATGGAATTGTCCTCACTGTTTCGCCTGTAAGAGCTTTATTTGTTCCCAATGCGGGGATTAACGACTCCAACCCTCTTCCTAATGCTTTTTTTTGCATACTTTTTTCTCCCTGATATGCTTTAATAATATCAAGCAAAACGCATGAAAAGTATTTTACGACAAGAGAGTCACCCTAACCCTCTTTTCAAGACTTAGTCTTTCAAAGTCCCAAGTAATCAAGGTTTGTAACTTCGCTACTTGCCTGTGCATTCACATCTCGCGTCAGTCGCAATACTCGCGCTCATTATTCGTCGCACTACAACCCTTCAAAAATGAAAGGAAGTAACGTCTTTCCGCTTTCGCGGGACAAAAGAATCATCGTAGAATACTTTTCATGCGTTTTGTTTGTATATGTTTATTTCTCATCCATAGTCAGCTAACTTTAAAACTCTCGCCTTGTTTTGAGAGAAATTCCTTTGCAAAGTCAACATACGCAAGAGAGCCTTTCCCCAACGGGTCGTACAATAAAACGGGCTTGCCAAAACTTGGGGCTTCAGCAAGTTTTATTGTTCTTGGTATTTTTGTTTCATAGACCTTTTCTTTAAAAAACTTTTTCACTTCTACAACTACCTGTTCAGCAAGATTAATTCTCGAATCAAACATCGTAAACAAAACGCCTTCCAATTCTAAGTTATAACTTTGCATTAATGCAAAAAGCGTCTTTGAGAGTTGACCTAAACCTTCGAGCGCAAAAAATTCACATTGCATCGGTATCAAAACTGAATCTGCCGCAATCAAAGAGCTTATTGTAAGCAACCCTAGCGATGGAGGGCAGTCTATGATAATATATTTGTATACTTTTTGAAATTTTTCTAACGCATTTTTTAATTTTCTTTCTCTTCCATCCATACCCACTAAATCTACCTCCGCGCCACTTAAATCAGTAGTAGCAGGAGCAACATCAAGCCAATCCATAGCAGTATCTTGAATTATATCTTCAAGCGCTATCTCGTCAATTAAAACATCGTATATTGTCTTTTCTAAGACATTTTTGTTAATCCCAAGTCCACTTGTGGCGTTGCTTTGCGGATCCATATCAATAAGCAAACATTCTTGCCCTAAATGTGCCAAACTTGCCGCCAAATTAACTGATGTTGTGGTTTTACCTACTCCGCCCTTTTGATTGGCAACTGCAATTATCTTACTCATTTAAACACTCCATATTGTGTGGCGCTCTTTATTATCTCCATGTTGTTTCACGTGAAACATGTTACTTATCGCGGGCTAGATTATACTATCTTCGCTGTCATATAGCAACTTTCAGGAAATTGAATGAGTGTGGATCTTCATCTAAACCGCTTTTTTCATCTTCTTTACGCTGCTAGGTCCATTCCTATATCTCTTACTCCTATTGCTCCAGCTTCCATTAACGCTGACCATACTCCTGCTCTTCTAGCCACTTCCCACGTCCGTGCTAACGCTAGCTCTTCTCTTGCTGCCACTGCTATCGCGCCACTTTTTACTATTGCTACTACTAGTAACTACTAGTATTACTGCTACCGACGTTTCTGCTTTTGTCAATCTTTTGTCTCCAACTTGCCTCTGCTTGGAAAGATCTCTCTTTTCACCATCATCGCCTCTCATCCTCCTACCCGGACTATCGTAGCTTCATTATTTTGTTGAAATAATCCTCATATATTGCTCTTGCTATCTGTCTCGCTGTTTAAACTTTCCTACATAGTCGACATTACCGTCAACTAAAATTAAATTAATATGAATAGTGTATTTTCCTTCGCGAATTTCCTGAGATAACGCTTCCCTCGCGTCTTTATTCCGCACTCTTCCAGTGCCTCATCAATATCTTCTAAAGCTATGTCTCCCTTTTACAGTTCTTCCACTATTGATTTAGGAATATATTCATGTAATCCCACTTCTGCTCTTATCTTGCTACTCATTCTCTTACATCTATGAGATTTGGAAGATGCGATCTCTAAACAGCATTGCTTTCTTCTAAAATTTTAGGATTAGTTGCTGACAACGCAAGTAATAGCGTTAACAGGATTATCACGCTACGCTAGATTTTCGTTTCCTTGCCCGCATGAACACAATACAAAACCAAACAAAACGATAATACTTGCTGTTTTTTTTAATTCATCGTTGCGAACCCTTATTATTTGGAAATATCCCGCGTTACTCAATTATGTTTCACGTGAAACATAATGTATTTTATAATCAAACAGCTTTGTATTGGTACATAATCAAGCAAACCACATAAAAAGTAATTTGCAACGAAAAAATAATCACTCTAACAATATCCTGACAGTTTCGCCGCTACCCCCTTTCAGAAAAAGGAGAATAAAAACACTACAATAAATTCACCCTTTTTTTAATAAGCCGTTCTTCCTTAGTAGCCTGCCCTCGAATGTTGTAATCGAGGGGTGGCAATACTAGAGGTATCGACGAGGTTGCTCCTTAAAAAACAAGTATAATTTAAGTGCATAAGTGATGTTCTTTATCATCATTCCTCTGAACAAGTTCTTTGCCGCAAAGATCACATCTGTTCGCTTCCTTTGGCGGAAGCATCGTTACATGATAACTTGCTCCGCAAGAGCAAATTCTCCTTCCCGCTATTCTTTTTATCGCTTCTTCAAAACGAACATCTATAAAAAACA
>JAIXMY010000032.1 GCA_020328045.1 Candidatus Endomicrobiellum pyrsonymphae | reverse complement strand
ATTCTTCAATCAAATGTGATTGTATCATCTCATCAAATACAACTATTGTGATTATATCAAATCAAAGCTTTTAACAAATCAGCTACAACTATGTGCAATTATATCAAATCTTTGCCTGATTTTTGATTATAATCTTTGATTATAATCTTTGATGATTTTAGGTTAAATTGTTAAAAGATTTGATATAATTGCACATAGTTGTAGCTGATTTGTTAAAAGCTTTGATTTGATATAATCACAATAGTTGTATTTGATGAGATGATACAATCACATTTGATTGAAGAATCTGTAAGGTTGTGGTGGTGGTTGTGATAGTTGTGATAGTTGTATTTGGATGAGATGATACAATCACATTTGATTTGGTATAATTGAGTTTCTTATAAATGCAAAACAAAAAAAGTGGGAATAAAATAAAAGGGGGAGATTTCACGTGAAGCGATACATACTCCACATTCCCCTAATCTCTAAATTTATCAAAAGCGATAGATAAAAACAAAAGAGGAAGTTGTGACAATCTAGACAACAACGATGCTGGATTGCTTCGTCATTTCATCATCGCAAGGACGCCGATAGTATGATGACATTACGTTTAAAAAAATGTGTGGGCTTGTTTCTTTGCCTTTCTCTCTTCCTTTCGGCGTGCTCCCCACGATAAATCTAGCAAAACTAGTAGCAAAGCTAGCGACATCACAACAAGAACAACTCAAGTCGAACTGATGGTGTCATCTAGTCTATTACTAATTTACTAATCAAGTTAGTAATAGTTTACACTTAACCTTACCATAAACAACGCTATTAAGCGCGCCTATACGCTCCTACCGTCGACATCAGATGAATTCAAGATGCCAATGCAACGCAACAACAGAATTAAAAACCTCTTGATTGCCTTTTTCTTTCAGAAGGAGTTTTCTTATGCCTACGCTAAAGTATTACTAAATATAAAAAGATTTTTCATTCAAAGCGCCCATATTTTATCCAATCAATTAGTCTTATTTTAATTTTGCAATGTATTTTTATGGGCTTTCGGACGTTTTTAAAAATATGTTGATTTCCGATGTGGTTTAGGCTTATATCAAGTTTATATTGAAAAATCTCAGATTTTGATTTTATATATGAATATTTTTTTAGCAATATTATTTTGTAGCAGTATTCAGCTTTTGACTGTGGACACTTTAAGAGAATACTTAGCTAAAGTTTATAACGAAAGCAAACGTCGTCCGACTTATGTAATTTCGGAAGAAGGATAGAACAATCTCAATTTTATATATATTTGATAATTTTTTATGTAATTTGGTAGGATTTATAGCAAAAGAAAACAATAATGTCCACTTTCTTTTGAGAAAAGAAAAAAAAGAGGAGGCTGCGTTGAGAAAGACGGTTTTATAAAAGCTATTGAAAGGAAGCGGATTACATAGTAAAAATAGACGGAGATGGGTCCGCCTTCTCCTAAATATATGCCGGATTTTATTAAAACTATAAAGGATTGCGATGTTGTTAAAAGAAAAATAAATTAAAAATAAAAGAATACCCCATAATATTTCTCGCAAGACTTTCCGGTGAATCAAAATTACGACCTATAACTTTGATAAAGTATTTATTCAAAGTACTAAAATTGCAAATGGCAGGTAAATTAACTGGATGAACTACAAACTGTGGTTTTGGGTTGTAACTATTGCTTCAACAGCTCTTAGATTTCTCATAAGCAGTCTTGGTAGCTCTTTTCCAAAGTTTTCATTTATACTCTTTGGAAGATCAATCGGCGCGCAAGCTGGATATGTTTCTCCTCTGTTATTTTTAATTTTTATTGTTGCAGCATTAGCGTGCATAAAAGAAGCGTATCAAAAAAAAGACAGGCGCACTCTAATAATTGCATGCTTTTCGCTTCCTGTACTTGTTCTCTTTAACGGAATTGCTATTTTTAACGAAATATTGCCGCATTGGTTTGCAATGGGTTATTTAGCGCTGTCAATTTACGTCGCTCATTTAACATTAAAAAATTGGCATATTAAATGGTTTAGAATTTATTCTTATGCTGCATGGGGACTTGCTATCTTTATGATTATTGTGACTACTATGCGCGTATTGTATGGAATAATTCCTTTAGAAAAATTTCAGCATCAAAGCCAAATAGAAAAAGTAGAACACGGCATTGTCAAACCTGAAAGAATAGATATTACAAATGAAGTTGACGGCGCATATCCCTCTAAAGAAAAACCTTTTGTATTTACATACAAAAGCTACCTTGCCAGCAAACTTGCGACTTCAGTTCCGGAACTTAAAGTGTTTTGCATAAGCGATAAAATTGACGCTTATGATTTATGTGATTTATGGCAAAGAAATTTAGATACTTTAAGGAATAAAGATGGATTGTTCGTATGCAATGACTTCTTTTTTTCTAATCCAAAAGAAAGATACGGAGAAAAAGTTTTTGCCTCTTATACTGATGTTGAGATATTCCCCGTTTACAGAGGCGTAAGAAAAATTAAAAATTTTTTCTTTACAATGCGCAGATCCTTTAATCCTGCAAATCTTCCTTACGAATATACGGCAGACGCATTAGGACAAAAAAAAGAGCTGATGCAAGAACTTATAAAATTTGACCATATTGTTTTTAAATTTATAAATTCCGATTTGAAATGTAAATTTTTAGATTTTTACGTAGCGCCAATATCTTATTGCGATTCTAAAAACTTTAACATTAGTTTTTTTGTGATACTAATAATTTCCATAGCAATATTATGGAGAAATAAAAAAGGTAGCTTTTGGACAAATCTAGTCCTTTTAGCAAGCGTAATGGCAATAACAAGTATTGCAACATTTTTCTTAAAATGTTACTTCGAGAGACCTCGCCCATTAATCGTATTTGGCGATGAAAATGTAAACACTCTGTTTGAAAAAATACATAAGAACTCTTTTCCTTCAGGACATACTTCAATAGCAGTTGCGCTATGCGCATTCATGTTTACGACGGTAAAGAAGTATTGGCGCTGGTATATATTTTTTGCGGTGGCTTCAGGTTTTTATAGAATCTACGCGGGAAGTCATTTCCCGTATGATGTTTTAGCAGGGGCAACACTCGGCATTATTTCAGCCTACACAACTGTTACTTTTTTTAGGAAATATTCCAAAATTTAATTTATCAATGACGTTGTTATCTTAAAATTTTTAAATTAATGCCGGAATATATGGCAATCCCAGGCATTGGGTAATCCTTTTGAAGTTCATATTTGGCATCACCTATATTGAGACCCTTTACCCAAAAACTTAGATTGTCGTTTATTTTATAATTTAAATTTATGTTAAGAGTAATAAAATCATCTAAACTTTTAGTGTTTTCACCATTTGTAAATACTTTGCTTTTATAAAATAGACTTGCAGTTAACGACAAATTCTTTAATGGTTTGACAGTAATATTATAATTTATTGTGTTTGCAGGTCTGTACGTCAATGTTTTATGCGTTATTTCATTTTCTGACTTAAGATATGTATAGTTTAGTTTACAATTAAGATATGATGTCATGATATAACCTGCTTCAAATTCAACGCCATATTGTTTTGCTTTATCTATATTTTTTACGTGTGTTTCATCATTAGTTGCCCAGATTATTAAATCTTTACTATTGATGTAATAAACGCTACTCATTAACCTAACTTTATTGTATGCGTACTCTATTCCCAAATCGCTTGATATTCCATGTTCCGGCGTTAAGTCAGGATTACCATACATTTTATACTTTTGTTGATTACAGTATAAGTCTGCAAAAGTAGGAGCTCTCCAAACCTTTCCCGTATTCGCGGAAATTTTTACTTTTCCCCCAGCGTTCAAAATCACACTTATGGAAGGTGTCGCGACGTCTCCAAACTTAGTATTGTTGTCATATCTAATTCCCGGTATTAGCGTAAACTTACTAATCGGTAAATTAAATTGCATGTAAGTTGCATAATTTCCCCTATTTTTATTCAAATTATGTCCTGATAAATTTTTGTTTTCTTTATAGCAATCGTTTTCAAATTCTAGTCCAACAAGAGTATGTTCTTTATAATGAAAATCAACATTTATTCCACAGGTGTCGGAATTGTATTTATTTATTTCTTCGTTAAATGACACACTGTAAGAATTTTTTGTTGCATCATAAAAATATCTCATATTGTTTGATAAATATCCTCTAATATTAAAGCAACATATCTCGTCAAAGATGTGGTTATATTCAAGCTGTACATATTTATTATCATTTTTCAGTTTATTTTTAGGAGTAGGGTACGCTAAAGATCCGCAAACATTAAGCTTACTTCCATAGATATTTCCTGTTAATGATAATTTTGACATATCTGATATGTTAAATTGCCCACTAAAAAAAGAATTACAGTCTGTAAAATTTGAATTGTCTCTGTCCCCATCGCTCGAAATATTGGATATTGAAGCAAAAACAGCATATTTATCAGTCGCATATGCTCCATCTAAATACGGACTAAACGTATTGAAACTGCCATATGATATAGTGCCCGCAATAATAGGAGAGATGTCGGTCGCTTTTTTTGTTATTACATTAATAACGCCGCCAAAAGCGCCAGCTCCGTAAATTGCAGCGCCGGAACCTCTTATAATTTCAATTCTTTCAATGATATTGGTAGATATTGATGTAATATCTGCCCCGCCTAGACTAATATCATTAATTTTTCTTCCGTCAATTAATACTAAAGTTTGTTGATATGACGTTCCTCTTATCGTAACGCTTGTGACCGCGCCAGCGCCCCCCTCACTTTGAAAATTAATGCCAACTTCGTTTTGTAAAAGTTCGCCAAGCGTTTCTACGTGTTTTACTTCAATATCATTTCTTGAAATAATTTTAACGTTGACAGGTAATTTTTCTGTTCTTTCACTATGCTTATCCAAAGTTAAAAAAATATCTTGAGCAAAAATATTACTCGCCAACAAATTAATAAGACAGAATATTACCAATGATTTTTTACACAATAAAAACAATTTTAAACAGTATTCTTTCACAACGATTACCTCCTTAATTCTTTTATCCTGCTTACAGGTATAACATATGGTTTATTGGAAATAGGATTTGTTTTCACTACAACGTTTGTATTGTAAACTCTTTCAATGTCTTTACAATTTAAAACTTCTTCAGGCGTTCCACAACTGCAAATTGAACCGTTTTCCATTAAAGTAAGTTTGTTACAAAACTCACCGGCGGCATTTAAATCATGCAAAGTCAAGACTATAGTTTTATTGTATTTTTCATTTAGATCTCGTAAAATCTCAAGAATTTTATTTTGACTACCAATGTCCAAATGAGATGTTGGCTCGTCAAAAACGATGATATTTGTCTCTTGAGCCAAAACTTGAGCTATTAAAACTTTTTGTCTCTCTCCGTATGAAAGTTTGTTAATTTTTCTCTCGGCAAAGTTTTTTATATTAAGAGAATTCATAATATTGTCTATAACAACATAATCATTTTTCGACGGAATTTTTAAAGTATTCATGTAAGGGTATCTTCCAAACATAACAAATTCAGATACGGTAAAAGGCATTGAAATATCAATATGCTGAGATGAAAAAGAAATTATTTTCGCAAAGTCTCTTTTTAAAAAAGAATTTATATTTTTATTATCTATAGTAACGTTGCCGGAATATGGTTTAATTAGATTGCACAATACTTTTAGCAGGGTGCTTTTGCCTGCTCCATTTTTGCCGATTATTCCAAAAAAATCTTTGTTGTCTATATTGCACGAAACATCTTTTAAAACTTCTTGTTGCAAATAACCTGCCGTAATATTTTCTATGCGTATCATTTTATATATTTCGCTCCGATTTAAACAACAAAAATACAAAAAACAAGCCGCCGATTATACTTGTAATTACTCCGACAGGTATTAACACTGGAGCAAATAACGCTCTGCTTAAAGTATCGCATAACGGTAGAAATATTGCGCCCGCAAAAGCGCAAGCCGGTATTAAAATTATATTATTTGTATCTACTATCTTCCTCATTATATGTGGTATCATTAAACCTACAAACCCTATAATACCGCAGAAGGAAACAGTTACAGCTGTAATAAAAGACGCTACAATAAAAAGAATTTTTATACTTCTCTCAATATTTAAGCCAATTGTTTTTGATTTTTCCCCGCCTAAAGATATTGCATTAATTATATTTCCTGATAAAGATAAAATTATTATGCCTGATAACACGACAAATACAACAAATGGCAAAAACCTTTCGTCAATCATCGAAAAACTTCCCATAAGCCATACAAAAGCAGCATGAATGCTGTATGACGGAGACAATGAAAACATAAGCATAACAGCAGAAGAAAAAACATAACTTATAACCACGCCCGACAATATCATTGCATTTGGATCGAATTTCTTATACATACTCAGCAAATACACTATCAATACGGAAAGTATAACGCCTACAAAAGAACATAGCGGAATAAAAAAACTTGTTATTGTGGCAAGACCTGAAACAAAAGCCGTTACAGCTCCAAAAACTGCCCCGCCGGAAATACCCAGTGTAAAAGGATCTGCCAGCGAATTTTTTAATATTGCCTGAAATACACAACCGCTCACGGCAAGTCCTGCTCCTGTAATACAAGCCATAATAGTTCTTGGAAAACGTATATTTTTTATTATTGCTACGATATTTTCATCTGTATTGCCAAGCAATGATTTTATTACATCAAAAAATGACATCTCATTTGAACCAATTAGCAAAGAGAACAGAAATACAGCTATAATTAACACAGGCATCAATAAATAAACAATGAGATATTTTTTATTTATCATTAAAAATATCTCCATATATTGCTTGCGTAATTATTTTAACGCCATTTGCAAAAGTTAAAGGCGTAGTGGCAAATATATTATCGGAATTTATCATAAAAACTTTATTATTTTTTACAGCGTTTATCGTTTTATATTTCTTCCAATTCTCAGGTTCTTGGCTATTAAAATACCCTGTATTTACAAGAAGTATAATATCGGGATTTCGTTCAATAACATCTTCAATATCAACAGATAAATAACGCGCATTTATATTTTTATACACATTAATTGTTTTAGAGTAGTAATTATAATCGTTTACAAAACTTTTATTACCCGCCGTATATAGTGGTTTTATACCTATTTCCCAGAACAATTTTAACTTATCAAAATTCTTTAATCTATCGTAAATTTCCTGTAAGGAATCGTTTGCTGTATTGATTATCTTTATTGCCTCTTTTGTTCTATCAAGTTTTTCCGCCAAGCGATAATAATTTTCACATATCTCGTTAAAATTTTCTGGTGATTCCACAACATATACGTTAAATTTTAAACGTTTAAGTTTTTCAACTATTGCTTTGCTATTTCCTTCTTTAGTTGCGATAATTAAGTCCGGATTAAGTAAAATTATTTTCTCTATATCAGGTTCTAAAAGCGCGCCTATAATTTCTTTTTTAATCGCTCCTTTGGGACAATAAATCGTTATGCCTTTTATAGATTGCTCTAATCCTAATTCATAAAGACTTTCCGTGATAGACGGAGCTAGAGAGATAATACATTTGTATTTTTCCGCGCAGGCGGTCGCTGTAAAAATAAATAAAATAATGCATAAACGTCGTAATTTTTTGATTGCGCTACTCATTACTAATATTCAATACCTTTTTGAGCTTGTATTCCTTCGTTGTACGGATGCTTAATTTCTTTCATTTCTGTAACTAAATTAGCAATCTTAATTAAAGATTGAGGCGCGCTTCTGCCTGTCACAATCACATTTGATCTTTGTGATAAGCATTTTACAAGCGCAATGAACTCACCTTCATCAATAAATTTATCTCTCAATGCAATATTAAATTCTTCGAGAACAATCAAATCATATCTATTAGTCGAACTTACAATTTCTTTCAATTTGTCCATAGCTAAACAACATTCTTCCACAGCTTTTTCAAAACTTATATTTTTAACGCAGCAAGGATGCTCTTTTGCAAAAGCAAAAAAATCTAAATTGCTTAGTTGCGCTAGAATTTTTTGCTCGCCATAAAATTTCTCACCCTTAAACAACTGTATAAGGCAAACTTTAAAACCTTGCCCTAAAGAACGAATTATTTGTCCTATAGCGGCAGTTGTTTTCCCCTTACCGTTTCCTGTATTTATAATTATCATAAAACCTAACTTTGCAGTAAATTCCCCTTTCTCTGAAAGGGGTGATCACGAAGCCGTCGGGATATGCAAGCTCGGTAATGTCTTTGGCATTACCGAGCTGCGAGAAGTACGTAGTTGTAAACTTCGACTATTTGCTTGTGATTTTATTTCAATTCCTTTAATTCTAGAAAAAGGATTTGACAGTCATATCAAGATAATTATCGCCTGCATAATCAGAATATTTCTTTTTAATCAAGATGAGGAGTCTCAAAAACAACAATCTTGCCATTTTTTTCAAGAACAAAGAGTTCATCATTCATAGGATTGTTGGTCTGATAAGCATGAAGTTTGATACTATGCTAAATCATAAATCTGCGCACTTCCTTTTTTAAGCTCCACTGATTGAAAATTGTTTTTCATTTTAAGCCTCATCCATCTCAAAACTGTAGCAAATTTTCTATATCAAACCATATTCCTTAAAACTAAAATAATTGTTATTTGCGATGACAATATGATCTAAAAGAGAAACTTCTATAGCCTCTAGGGCATTTTTAACAACACCGGTAATATCTATATCATTCTGCGACGGTTTTAAATTTCCACCGGGATGATTATGAGCTATTATAATTGCCGCCGCTTTATGATTTAAAGCAATTTCTGCAATTTTTCTTGGCATAAGCAAAGACTTATTTACCGTACCTTTTTCTATCTCTAAACAATCTGTAACTCTGTTTCCTGCATTTAATACTATGGCGTAAACTTTTTCTATTTTCTCACCGCTTAAAGATGAAATTAAATAATTTTTTACTTCTAAGGGCGACAACAGCTTATCTTTTTCTTTAATTTCTAAAGACAAATATAACGAAGTAAATTTTCTTAAGAAGAACAAAAAACCCGCGGAATAATCTGAAATATTCCTTATTTGCTTTAATTCTTCAATATCGGCATCAAAAACTTGTTTCAAATTACCAAATTTATCTATCATTTCCTTTGCTAAAATTTTTACATCTTTTCTAGGTAATGCGTATGTCAAAACTAACTCTAATATTTCATAATCAGTAAGATGGTCAAATCCTCCCGTAAGAAATTTTATTCTAAGTCTGTCTCTATGTCCAATGTAGTGAGGCGACTCTTTCGTATTCATTAATGAACTATTTTTCCCCTAAGCTCTTTTTTACAAGATATCTGTTTCTTTGCTTTTAGTATTTTTTCTTTTGCCCGTTTAGAACGTTTTCTTTTTTGTCGTCGTAATTTTTCTATTTTTTGCTGTTTCTCTGACATTTTTCCTAAAATATTTTCCTCAATTTTCTCTACAAGCAACCGTCTTGCAAGAAATCTATTCAATCCTTGTGTTCTTTCTTTATGATATTTAACTTCAGTCCCACTGGGAAGGTGTTTTAAATAAACGGCTGTCGCTACTTTATTAACATTTTGTCCACCCTTGCCGGGAGAGCGTACAAACTTTTCTTCAATATCAGATTCTTTAACGCCATATTTCTCAAATTTTTTAGCTATGTCTCCCTGCTTTTTAAAATTTACCCCAAAATCTATCATTTATAGTCAACCGCCTTTATATTGTTGCATTAGCATCTTTTTGTCTTTCAATTCTTTTATAAGAACTGTTGAATTTGTAAATAAATGCGAACTTATACCATTATTTCTAGCGACTGTAACGTTGTCTTCTAAATCATCAACATAAAATATTTCTGAAGGCAAAACATTACAACATTGTATTGTTTTCAGAAAAATTTCATCCTCAGGTTTTCTTGAATGCATCTTGTACGAGAGAAAGAGCCTATTAAAAAGAGCAAACACTTCGGGATAACGTTCTTTTAAGTAGTCAAAATGAAGTTCATTCGTATTGGAAAGCGCGACAAGTCGATAATTTTGAGATAACGCCGCGATAAGCTCAATCATTTCAGGCATTGGTTCAAAAATATTATTCCACTGAACGGCAAACTCATTGTAAGTCCCAACATATTTTGTTTTTCTAGCAACAGTATCGTAAAACTCAAAAGACGAAATATTGCCTTTTTCATAGGCATGAGAAACATCAGAATAACTGGGGATAAGATTATTAAAGTCTGTTATTTTATGATTTGGGATCTTTTTGACATATGCTTTAACAAACTTTAATAAATCAAATTTAAATATAACATTCCCCAAATCAAAAATCACAATCTTTATTGCCATAATCCTTACTTTTTATTATCTAACTCTAAAGATTTCTATCCTTATGCGTCAATGTAAAGTTAGTTGACTATACGACCCTTCGGTATATACTTCCGCATCAATAAATAAATTATAGTACAAGGAATCGTAGCGATCGTAACACCTGCCATAGTGTAGTGTACAAACCAAAAACTATTCTCGCTTTTCATTTCTTACAATATTTATCAACAAACAAAGAAATATTTTTATAATATGGACTCAAAACTATTTTTTCAGGAGCAGTCATAAGAGCTGTTTTTAATGAAGAACCGCAAAAGCAATGTTTCTCTCTCTCTGCCAGTTTTCCAACTAAAGTTTTAATAACTCTTTTGCTGTTTGTTACATTTGCCGCAACAGTTGCGACTACAGCGTCATTTGTTACCTCCTCGCCTTCTTTCCAAACGTCAAAATCTGTCACGAGAGATATATTTGCATAACACATTTCGGCTTCTCTAGCAAGCTTTGCCTCTGGAAATAATGTCATTCCAACAACTGAAAATCCTAAGTTTCTGTTTGCTTCAGATTCTGCTTTTGTAGAAAACTGAGGTCCTTCAATGCAAACATAGGTTCCGCCAAAATGATGTTCTATCCCGAGTTCATAAATAGTTTTACGTATTAATTCTCTAATTTCATCGCAAAATGGATGCGCCATTGAAACATGGGCTACTATTCCTTTTTCAAAAAAGGTTGAAGGTCTGTTTTTTGTCCTGTCAAAACCTTGATTAGGAATAACAAAATCTTTCGGCTTCATATTCTCTCTTAATGAACCGCACGCTGTAAACGAAACTATCTGTTCTACACCCAAAGATTTTAACGCATACATGTTCGCTCTCTGGTTGATTTCTGATGGATTCGTGATATGTCCTCTGCCGTGTCTTGGCAAAAAAGCGCAAGATATGTCGCTGATTGTCCCTGTAATTATCTTATCCGACGGCTTGCCAAAGGGCGTATCAATATCTTTTTCAACAACATTTTCAATGCCGTCTATTTCGTACAAACCACTGCCGCCAATAAACGCAATTTTTACTTGATTTCCTTTCATTCATTCACCACTCGCTCTTTATTTTATTTAACCTAATACAGGTTTTATATCTATTATTTGCAACTGCGCTATTTTGCTGCCACTTTTACCTGTTACATCAATTTGAAAAGCTATATCTAAAGCGCTTTCAGACTGAAGAATCTTTGCAACTTTCGCCTTATTCCAAAACACAGCTTGCACATTTCGACTCCCTTTATGCGAAATTTTAAACTTTAAATGTTCATTTCTATTTCCAAAAACAGAAATTTCGGTTGGCGCTACCCCTCTTATACAAAATACAGGTTTTAAATTCCCAACCCCAAAAGGTTCCATTATTTCCACTTGTTTATGAAAATCTACAACTATATCCGAAATTTTTAATTCGCCTTCAATAAGAAACATGTTATCTATCACCGCTTCTTTTAAGTTTTTATCGGCATACTCAGAAATTCTTCTTGTAAATTCTTCTATTTTTGAATCTTCTAAAGTAAAACCTGCAGCTTGATTATGACCGCCATATTTTATAAGAATATCTTTTACGTTTTCAAGAGCTGCAACAACATCAAAACCGGCAACGGATCGTGCGGCCCCTGTGGCTTCTCGCCCATCGCTGATAAACAAAAATGCCGGCCTTGAATATGTTTTTACCATTTGAGATGCCACTATACCGGTAACGCCATGTTCAAGATTTAACGCTTTAACTATTAGAACACTATCATTCTCAAGATTACACTGTTCTTCTAAAAGATGTTTAAACTGTTCCATATTTGTAGATTGCAAACATTTTCTATTTTCGTTTAATTTAACTACATCAGAGTATAGATTTTTTGCCTGAAATATGTCTTTTGTCATAAGAAGCTGAGCAGATAACATCCCCTTCGCCATACGACCTGAAGAATTTAATACTGGTGTAATACTCCACAAAACCAATTTTGTCGTAATATTATGAATACCTTTTGAAAACAAGGCATCGTCAAGTAAAAGACCAAGACCCGGTTTTGCATGAGGATTTTTTTCCATTATCTTCAAGCCCTTTTTAACTATAATCCTATTTTCATCTATTAACGGCATAGAGTCGGCAATGATACCAAGCGAACATAGATCAAGATTATTTTCAAAAAATTCTTTAATTATAATCTCACTGTCTAATTTTTTGACTTTGTATATTTTCTTTAAATCATGAATATCATTCACAGCATCTGAAATCACAACAATCTTATCTTTTAAAAGAGCATTGCTTTGAACTAAAAATTCTTTTATATCTGCAGCATTTGTGTAAAATCTAAAGCTTTGCGTTACAATATCTTTTATTTCTTTGAGAGATTTAAAATCTGCTTTTTTCATTTCTAAATCATTCTTTAAACAAATATAACTACCGCAAAAATCACTATCATTTTTCAAACCGAAACACAACGTAACTTCTTTATCGTATTCTTTGCAAAAAGTTAGCATAAGAGCGTGCATAACTTTTAAAGATACGACACAACCGGCTATCTGCTTAAAAGGATATTTTGAACTGCAAACCTTAGGATTTATAATCGCGTCTGCTTTTGGGAGACCTTCGTATGGCGGTTCATGATGATCTGTGAGTATAACATACATTCCAAGACTTTTTGCATAAGCAATCCCCTCCACAGCCGAAATACCACAATCAACCGTGATTAAAATTTTAACATTTTTAGCTGCATATTTTGAAAGAATATCCTTATGAATACCATAACCTTCATCAGCAGGCACATACCATTCTACATTTCCGCCTAAAAGCCTTATAGTATTTACAATTATGCTAACCGCTGTAATGCCATCAACATCTTTATCGCCATAAACAAGAATATTCTCATGCAATTCCAAAGCAGTCCTTATTCTACTTACAGCTTTGCGCATATCTGAAAATAGAAAAGGATTGTGTAGGCTTTCAATGCCACCGTCAATAAACTGCTCGACTTTTTCAACAGTATCAATACCTCTGCCCACAAGAATTGAGGCAATCTTCGATATCGACGGTAAAGAAGAACCAATTTTAGATACTTTTTCAAAATCATTCTTAACTATTTTCCATTCTTTGTCAGCGCCGCTCATAATGTATGTCCTTTATTAATTTTATATTTTCATTTTTATTTTCAGATATTATGTACGCGACACACATTACAGAATTGGCTTCTTCAATATGTTTTGAAGAATTGCGCAAAAGCTCGGCAATAATCTCGTCTTTTTCAACATAATCATTTGTTTTTTTATAAAATAAAACACCTGCGGAATAATCTACGCCCTCTCCCTTTTTCTCTCTTTCCGCGCCTACCAACATTTCAGCAATACCAATTCTGAGCGAGATTTTCCGCATCCGAATATTTCCTCATAAAGGCGTCATTGCCTATTTTTACATCT
>JAIXMY010000031.1:12563-16271 GCA_020328045.1 Candidatus Endomicrobiellum pyrsonymphae | reverse complement strand
CTTTTGGAAATAAACAATGAATGAAACTTTTATAAAATCACCATTGAACTATGTCGGTGGGAAGTATAAAATACTTCCCCAAATAATACCTTTGTTTCCAAAAGATATAAATTGTTTTGTTGATTTGTTTGCAGGCGGAGCAAATGTAGGATTAAATGTTAAGGCTAAGAAGATAGTGTTAAATGACAATTTAACCTATGTAATAGATTTATATAGAAAATTAAAAATAACCTCTCAAAAAAAGGTTTTAGAGTATATATATAATAGAATTGATAAGTATGCTCTATCTCTTACCAATCAGGACGGATATATCAGTTTGAGGAAGGAATACAACAAGACAAAAAATCCGTTAGATTTATTTGTTCTAATTGCTTATTCTTTTAATCATCAGATAAGATTTAATAATAGCCACGAATTTAACAATCCCTTTGGTAAAGATAGAAGTTGTTATAATTCTTCCATAGAAAGTAATCTAAAATCTTTTATCAATAAATTGCAAAAGATAGACATTGAGTTTTATTCAACCAATTTTGAAAGCTTTGATTTATCATTACTAAGCGATAATGATTTTGTATATTGCGACCCGCCATATCTTATAACCACAGGAACTTATAACGACGGAAAACGAGGCTTTACAGGCTGGAGTGAAGAAGAAGAATTGGCTTTATTAGATAAATTAGACATCCTTAACGATAAAGGTGTTTCTTTTGCGTTATCTAATGTTTTGAGGCATAAAGGCAAAACAAACACAATATTAGAAAAATGGATGTCTGATAATTCTGACTATGTAGTCAATAATATAAAAATGGACTACGCAAACTCAAATTATCATACAAAAGACAGGGATAAATTATCTACAGTTGAAGTGCTTATAACAAACTATATTCCTACAAATACAAGCCTATATGGGCAGCTTCCATTACTACCACATCAAAGAGAATATAATAATGAGATTTATAGGTAACAAAGAAAACTTACTTAATAATATCCACTACACATTAGATAAAAGAAATATCAAAGGGAATTCTTTTTTTGATTTCTTTTCAGGCACTTCAAATGTCGCCCGTTTTTTTAAGAAGAAAGGATATAAAGTTTGTTCTTCGGATTTACTCTATTTTTCGTATTGTATGCAGTATGCTTATATAAAAAATAATTCTTTGCCCAAATTCAAAAAAATCTTACCTTTAATAGACACACAACAGATTAATCTAATTACTTCTCCATTAGATTTAGTTTTAGATTTTCTCAATAACATAGAGCCGATTAAGGGGTTTATTTATAACAATTATTCAATAGGCGGAACATCTGCTTTAGAAAAACCAAGAATGTATTTTTCAGATGAAAATGCTCAAAAAATAGACTCTATAAGAACACAAATTGAAGAATGGAAAAGCAATAAATTATTAACAAAAGATGAGTATTTTATTTTACTTACTTCTTTAATAGAAAGTATTTCTTTTTATTCTAACATCTCGGGGGTTTATGCCGCCTTCCAAAAGAAATGGGACAAAAGAGCATTAAAGAAATTTACACTGAGACCGATAGAGTTAGTTTTTAATAAAGAAAATAATGAAGTTTTTAATGTTGATAGTATGACCTTAATTAACGATATAAAAACCGACATCTTATACTTAGACCCGCCATATAATGAAAGACAATATGCTCCCAACTATCATATATTGGAAACCATAGCAAAATACGATAATCCTGTTATTAAAGGCATAACCGGAATGAGAGATTATTGTAATCAAAAATCTTCATTTTGTAATAAAGATACGGCTTTGCAAGCATTAGATAATGTTGCTAAAAATGCAAAATACAAATATCTTATTTTAAGTTATAATTCAGAAGGCATTATGCCATCAAAAAAGATAATAGAAGTTTTGAGTAGATATGGTAATGTTGAATTAGTTGAGTTTGAATATTTAAGATTTAAGAGTAATAATAATGGTGAAAGTAAGACTAAAAAACATATATCGGAACAATTATATATATTAGCTAAAAATTAAATTTTCAAAATTAAAAACTTTTTTATATGTAATACTAATGACCGGTAATAAGGAACTTAATTTATGGCTAAAAAGAAAGCCTCTATAAAGAAAATCATTAAATTATTTGCCAATAGTAGTTTCAGGCTTTTTTGCCAAAGAAACTGTTGTAAAAGACTATGCTGAACCTGTTAAAGAAGTTATTGCCGACAAAGTAACCAAAATTGCCGATGGCGATACTTTAACTATCCTAAATTCGGATAACAAATTGGTTAAAATAAGGCTTTATGGCATAGACGCGCCTGAAAAACCAAGCAAGAATTTGGTTCAAGGTCAAAAGAGTTCTTATCAAGCCAAATAAATGGCAAATACATAACCGTTGATGTTATAGACATTGATAGATATAAACGCTTTGTTGGCGGAGTTTTCCTTGACGATTTAGACATTAACAGAGAAATGATTGAAAATGGCTATGCTTGGGTATATTCTCAATATATGAAACTCCCAAAAAAATCAGAATGGGAAAATCTACAAACAATTCCCACATAACCCGCAGCCCACAAACTCGCTTCTTTAATTATTAGGTATTGGCTATTTAATTGCATTCAACTCTCTAATTTATTTAAACATGGATTCCCGATTAAATCGTTTGAGAATGACAAACTACAATAACTCAATATTGTCAGTTGTTAGTTTAGTTTTCTATGTAATGTTGGGCGCTTACGGCTGCCTGAGCGCCGTCCGATGCGGCTGTTACAACCTGTCTTAATTGTTTTTTTCTTATATCACCGCAGGCAAAAATACCCGGGATAGATGTGTTCATATTTTCATCTGTTATAACATAGCCATTTTTATCAAGTGTAAGATTTGAAAGAAATAATGTATTTGGAATTAACCCTATAAAAACGAAAATGCCGTCAACTTGCAAATCTTTATCTTCATTTGTTTTTGTATTTGTTATTCCTATTTTTTCAATAGAATCGTTACCAAAAATTTCTTTTGGAATAGAATCATATATCACAGAAATGTTGGCGCGTGAAGCCATTTTTTCCTGCAAAATTTTTGTGGCTCTTAATGCGTCTCTTCTATGCACGACAATTACATTTTTTGCAAAATTTGACAAATATATTGCTTCTTGAATAGCAGAATCGCCACCGCCAATAACCACTACGTCTTTACCTTTATAAAAAGGAGCATCACATATGGCGCAAAAAGATACGCCTTTGCCTATAAATTTTTCTTCGCCGGGAATATTCATTTTTTTTACGCTGGTTCCTGCCGCAACAATAATGGTCTTGGTTTCACAAGCTCCATTTATACTAATTACTTTTTTAACCACTCCATTTTCAATACTTGTAACTTCATCATACATTATTTCTGTTCCAAAATCTCTCGCTTGCATTTCCAGTTTTACGGCAAGGTCAAAGCCGTTTATTCCGTCGTTAAAACCGGGGTAATTTTCAAGTAAATCAGTCACTGTCATTTGACCGCCACAACCGTTTTTTTCTATAAGCAATGTTTTTAATCTTGCCCTTGAAGCATAAATAGCCGCAGACAATCCCGATGGTCCGCCGCCAATAATAATAACATCATACGTCATAATAGATCCTTAAATTGCAAATTATCGAAGATATGAGATATCTTAACTTCGTTTCAGATAACAACAGACAAACGTGCAACCAACATGGATGCTTTGCTACGCTTAAGTATGACAACCATG
>JAIXMY010000031.1:0-12553 GCA_020328045.1 Candidatus Endomicrobiellum pyrsonymphae | reverse complement strand
AATGACCGGTAATAAGGAACTTAATTTATGGCTAAAAAGAAAGCCTCTATAAAGAAAATCATTAAATTATTTGCCAATAGTAGTTTCAGGCTTTTTTGCCAAAGAAACTGTTGTAAAAGACTATGCTGAACCTGTTAAAGAAGTTATTGCCGACAAAGTAACCAAAATTGCCGATGGCGATACTTTAACTATCCTAAATTCGGATAACAAATTGGTTAAAATAAGGCTTTATGGCATAGACGCGCCTGAAAAACCAAGCAAGAATTTGGTTCAAGGTCAAAAGAGTTCTTATCAAGCCAAATAAATGGCAAATACATAACCGTTGATGTTATAGACATTGATAGATATAAACGCTTTGTTGGCGGAGTTTTCCTTGACGATTTAGACATTAACAGAGAAATGATTGAAAATGGCTATGCTTGGGTATATTCTCAATATATGAAACTCCCAAAAAAATCAGAATGGGAAAATCTACAAACAATTCCCACATAACCCGCAGCCCACAAACTCGCTTCTTTAATTATTAGGTATTGGCTATTTAATTGCATTCAACTCTCTAATTTATTTAAACATGGATTCCCGATTAAATCGTTTGAGAATGACAAACTACAATAACTCAATATTGTCAGTTGTTAGTTTAGTTTTCTATGTAATGTTGGGCGCTTACGGCTGCCTGAGCGCCGTCCGATGCGGCTGTTACAACCTGTCTTAATTGTTTTTTTCTTATATCACCGCAGGCAAAAATACCCGGGATAGATGTGTTCATATTTTCATCTGTTATAACATAGCCATTTTTATCAAGTGTAAGATTTGAAAGAAATAATGTATTTGGAATTAACCCTATAAAAACGAAAATGCCGTCAACTTGCAAATCTTTATCTTCATTTGTTTTTGTATTTGTTATTCCTATTTTTTCAATAGAATCGTTACCAAAAATTTCTTTTGGAATAGAATCATATATCACAGAAATGTTGGCGCGTGAAGCCATTTTTTCCTGCAAAATTTTTGTGGCTCTTAATGCGTCTCTTCTATGCACGACAATTACATTTTTTGCAAAATTTGACAAATATATTGCTTCTTGAATAGCAGAATCGCCACCGCCAATAACCACTACGTCTTTACCTTTATAAAAAGGAGCATCACATATGGCGCAAAAAGATACGCCTTTGCCTATAAATTTTTCTTCGCCGGGAATATTCATTTTTTTTACGCTGGTTCCTGCCGCAACAATAATGGTCTTGGTTTCACAAGCTCCATTTATACTAATTACTTTTTTAACCACTCCATTTTCAATACTTGTAACTTCATCATACATTATTTCTGTTCCAAAATCTCTCGCTTGCATTTCCAGTTTTACGGCAAGGTCAAAGCCGTTTATTCCGTCGTTAAAACCGGGGTAATTTTCAAGTAAATCAGTCACTGTCATTTGACCGCCACAACCGTTTTTTTCTATAAGCAATGTTTTTAATCTTGCCCTTGAAGCATAAATAGCCGCAGACAATCCCGATGGTCCGCCGCCAATAATAATAACATCATACGTCATAATAGATCCTTAAATTGCAAATTATCGAAGATATGAGATATCTTAACTTCGTTTCAGATAACAACAGACAAACGTGCAACCAACATGGATGCTTTGCTACGCTTAAGTATGACAACCATGACTGTCTGAAAGCCAAAGACCTGAAGAATCCACGCCGTTGTTGTCACCTCGAACAAAATGAAGAACCACTCCTAATGAGATAATAACTTTTAAAGAGCGCTGTCTATAATCTTTTTTATATCGTTTTTAGATCTAAAGCCTGTTATTTTTTGAACAATTTCTCCATTTTTAAACAAAATCAAACACGGAATAGAAGTTATTTGAAACTTTGCTGATAAAGCCATATTTGCATCTGTATTAACTTTACATATTTTTGCCTTTCCCTCATATTCAGATACAAGCTCATCAACAATAGGAGAAAGCATTTTACACGGTCCGCACCACGGAGCCCAAAAATCAACTAGCGCCGGTTTGTCAGACGACAAAACCTCTTTTTCAAAATTACCTTCATTAATTTCAATTGCCATGGAAAATTCCTCCAGAATTGTTGGATTATTAAAACTTATCGTTTATTGAAAGCCGTCCGCCTTGAATAAATGCCCACGCGGACATAACAGGTTTATTTTCAGGCTGTACCTTTGTGACTAGTATTTTACCAATGGAACATGACACTGTAAAGCCCTTGTTTTTTTCTATAGAACACAAAACGCCAAAATCTTTGTTTTCTGAAGTCTTTTCAAAAAGTTCTATATCTATAAATTTAATTCTTTTACCTGCAAGTTTACCTTTGGAAACTATTGAATATATTCCGGGCCAAAGATATAATCCTCTAAATTGATTATAAATTTCATTTGCGCTTTTATGCCAATTAACCAAGCCTGCTTCTTTTCTAAAAATTGGAGCAAAACTAGGCTCGCCCGCTTGCGCAACTGCATTAGCACTATCAGCCCTAAACAAATCAAGCGTTTTATTCATAACACTTATGCCTAAAGGTACAAGTTTGTTAAACAAGGTCTCAGCATTATCTTTTACAGCTATATCGAGTTTTTTTTGAACTATTATATTCCCCGTATCAAGACCTTCTTCGATATAAAAAGCCGTTACGCCCGTTTCAGTTTCTCCATTACATAAAGCATACTGTGCAGGAGCTGCGCCTCTGTATTTTGGAAGGAGTGAAAAATGTATATTAAAAGTTCTATGCTTTGGAAGATTAAAAACAGTTTTTGGTATAAGTTTACCGTAAGCTACGACAACCCCGGCATCAGCATTAAAAGTTTTTATAATTTCAATAACATCAGAAGTAAATTTTTCAGGCTGTATAAATTTAATGTTGTTTTCCAATGCGTAAACCTTTACCGCAGGCGGAGCAAGCTTTTGTCCTCTTAAAGCAGGCTTGTCTGTTACTGTTATTATAAAAATTTCATGATTATTTTTATACAATTCTTCAAGATAAGTTTTAGAAATTGAAGCTACGCCAAAAAATAAGATTTTCACCACCGACCTGCTTTTTTCCTTCTCTTTATTTTTTTTTCGAGAGTCTTTCTTTTCCATTCCGACAAATAATCTATAAAAAGTTTTGCGTCTAAATGATCTATTTCATGTTGAATTGCCCTAGAAAGAAACCATTCTTCAGATTTAATTTTTATTTTTTTGCCTTTTAAATCGACGTATTCTGCAACAACATTGCCAAACCGTTTTACAGATTCATAACAATCTGGAAAAGACAAACATCCTTCTTTTGCAAATACTTCATTATCTCCTGCAATGACCTTAGGATTTATCATTATGAGAGGAGATTTTCGATCCTGAGATACATCAATAACGCAAAGTCTTAACGAAATGCCTACTTGCGGAGCTGCAAGACCAACGCCCGGAGCGGCATACATAGTTTCTAGCATATCAACAGCGAGTTTTTTGATGTCTTCAGTGATTTCAGAAACAGCGATCACTTTTTTTCGTAAAACGGGCTCGCCGTATTTTTTTATTTCTAGTTTTGCCATAGTAATCTTATTCTATCAATTTTTATGCTAGAAAATCTATTTTGCGCATCATATCATGTAAAATGACGCCAAAAAAGAGCAAAATATGCTACTCTAATCCCACTCCTATCCTAAACAACAAGACTCTTGTTCTATTGATATTGTTGTCCACTGAAAAAGTGGTGTAAGAAGTTCTTGAAAAAGGATATAATCAAGCGCGCATATAAGCTTTATCAAGGTAAAACTGTTTGCAACACATTGTTAACAATGGCTAATAATTTATGCATGATGGCTAACAAAGTCATATTGGATTTTAGGTATAAACAGTATCTTTTTGATTTTGCGTTGACAAGATCTACTGGAACATTATATAAAATTATCGAAATTTTATACAATAGTGGCGGGGTGTAATATCTCAGAAGGGGAATATGAAAGATAAATATAAATTATGGATTGCTGCAGCGCTTTTAGTTGTTGTGTCAATGCTTTTGACAAGCGCTATGCTTAAGACAACTCCGAAAAAGATTTCTAATTTGTCGGCGCATCAAAACTCGCAGCAAACACAATTCGACGATACCACACCGGAACAAATGGCTCAAGATGAAAACACTTTGAAGCTGATGAAGATATAAATGAGGGCATATCGGTTGATGGCAGTTGGTAGTTTATAGGGATTATTTCTTCAATCGTAATTTGGATAGCATGAGGAATTCACTTATAAAGAAAAAGAAACTGGGAAATAAATCGATAAGGCAGGAGGAATAAAAGATGAAAGATACATTAGAAGCAGATATAAATAAAGGGAAGACGTACTTGGGGATAGAGTTTGGTTCCACTCGCATCAAATCGGTGTTGATTGACAGCCACCATAATATAATAGCATCTGGAAGTCACGATTGGGAAAATTGCATAATAGACGATGTGTGGACATATAATCTTAGCGATGTATGGATTGGATTACGAGATTGTTATAGTAAACTACAAGAGGAAGTATATAAATTGTATGGAATGACTGTCAGCAAGATAGGCGCTATTGGAATTTCTGCGATGATGCACGGATATCTTGTATTTGACGATAAAGGAAAGCAACTTGCGCCGTTTCGCACATGGCGCAATACAATGACAGAAGAAGCGGCTGGTCTTCTTACTAAGAGGTTAAAATTCAATATTCCGCAACGGTGGAGCATTGCGCATCTTTACCATTCCATGTTGAACAAGGAGCCACATGTCAAGGATATAGGTTTTATGACCACTCTTGCAGGCTATGTTCATTGGCGTTTGACAGGGGAAAAGACGCTCGGTATAGGAGACGCAGCTGGAATGTTTCCGGTTGATGAGACGTTGAACAACTACAATCCATGGATGTTGAATGAGTTTAATGAAATAATTTTATCCATGGGTTACAGATGGAAACTAGAAAGCATACTGCCTAGGGTCCAAGTAGCGGGAGAAAAAGCGGGAACATTGACTTTTGAAGGTGTAAAACTATTTGGAACGACTACGTCTTTGCAGGTGGGTATTCCGTTTTGTCCACCTGAAGGCGATGCCGGTACTGGAATGACAGCTACTAACAGTGTAAAAAGGTGTACTGGCAATGTGTCAGCTGGGACATCTATTTTTGCAATGGTTGTGCTAGAAAAAAAGTTGTCAAAAGCATATACAGAAGTTGACATGGTTGCAACGCCAACAGGAAAGCCAGTTGCGATGGTTCATTGCAATAACTGTATGGGCGACGTCGATGCATGGATAAGATTTTTTAACGAAATAATAGAACTTATAGGTACAAAAATTGAAAAGAATGAATTGTACATCGCTTTATATAATAAAGCGCTGGAAGGTGATATTGATTGCGGCGGACTGTTATCGTACAATTACTACAGCGGTGAGCCAATAACTGGTCTCAAAAAAGGATGTCCGCTTTTTGTGCGTAATGCAGTTAGTCGCTTTACGCTGGCTAACTTTATGAGAATGTTGCTTTTTGGGACATTAGCGACATTGAAGCTAGGTATGGACATTCTGACGGAAAAAGAGAAAGTGTGTATAAAGGAACTTCTTGGGCATGGAGGATTGTTCAAGGTAAAGGGGGTTGGGCAACGTCTTATGGCTGCAGCGCTTAATGCGCCGGTTACAGTTATGGAATCGGCTGGGGAGGGTGGAGCGTGGGGTATTGCGCTTCTTGCGGCATATATGGCGTACACGCATACGAAAGAAGATGGCGCTAATAAAACTCTTGAATGCTACCTTGAACAGAATGTATTCGTTGACATTAAAGGGGTTCGCATGTTTCCAAATGCTAATGATGCGCGAGGTTTTGCAGAATTTATGAACCGCTATACTAATGGGCTGGTCGTAGAAAAGTCGGCTGTGGAAAATTTTATTTATGCCTAGACAGCATAAAGCGCTTAAAAAAACAAACGTGAGGTATTCACATGACTCTAAAACAGTGCGCTCAAAAAGTTCAAGACGAAGTAACATCAGTTCGCAAAATAGTTAGTGATTTACACGCTAAACTTACAAAGGAGGGATTAGTCGTTTGGAGCGCCGGAAACATTTCGCAACGCTTGAAATCTGCCGATTTATTCGTTATAAAACCATCAGGTATAGCTTATGATGAATTAACGCCTGAGTCAATGGTGGTTTGTGATTTGAATGGCAATTTAGTGGATGGAACGCATAATCCATCTTCCGACACTGCAGCTCATGCTTATGTTTATCGGAACATGTCTGACCATGTCTATGGCGTTGTTCATACGCACTCAACTTATGCTACCGCTTGGGCAGCCGCAGGTGAAGAAATACCATGTCATTTAACAATGATGGCTGATGAGTTTGGCGGACAAATACCGCTCGGACCTTTTGCAATCGTTGGCGACGATTCAATTGGTCGTGGTATTGTTGATACCTTGAAGGGGTCAAAGTCAGTTGCAGTCTTGATGCAAAACCATGGACCTTTTACAATTGGCAAAGATGCTAAATCGGCAGTTAAAACGGCTGTAATGTTAGAAGAAGTTGCTAAGACAACATTTATTGCTAAACAGATTGGTAGCTTAGTTCCCATTCCGAAAGAAATAATTACTAAGTTACATAATCGCTATCAAAATGTTTATGGGCAATAGTTTCCAAACTTCTGTTGTTAACTGTATTTCGCATTTGATTTGTGATTCGCAAAATTTGTGAAGCAAGGAGAGTGTCATATGAAAAATCCTTTTGAAAATAAAGAACTTTGGTTCTTTGTTGGAAGTCAAGATTTATATGGAACAGAAACGTTGCAAAAAGTTGTTGGACAATCTAAAAAAATTTGCGACGCGTTAGATGCATCAGCAGACATTCCAGTTAAGATTATTTTGAAGCCGACTTTAAAGTCGCAAGAAGCAATTTTGCAAGCGTTCCATGACGCAAATAGAAATGAAAATTGTATTGGCATTATTCTATGGATGCATACATTTTCACCTGCTAAAATGTGGATTCGCGGTCTAACTGTAAATACAAAACCTCTTTTGCAATTAAACACACAGTCCAATGTTGAAATCCCTTGGGATAGTATCGATATGGATTTTATGAATCTGAATCAATCTGCGCATGGCGATCGTGAATTTGGCTATATCATGACTCGTTTGAATATTGCTCGTAAAGTCGTGGTTGGTCATTATTCAAATTTGCAATTCACTGCTCGTATTGGGAAATGGGCTCGCGCGGCTACCGGTTGGGACGCGTTGAATCATTTGAAAGTTTGCCGAATCGGGGATAATATGCGCGATGTGGCAGTGACTGAAGGCGATAAAATTGAGGCTGAAAACAAATTTGGCGTAAGAGTTAACACTTGGAGCGTGAATGAATTAACAGCTAGAGTTAAAACTGCCAGCGACAAACAAATTCAAGCCGTAGTTGACGAATATTTTAATAATTACAATGTCGTTCCAGAGCTTTGTCCCGGCGGTAAAAAACATCAATCACTAATTGATGCTGCGCGCATTGAAGTTGGGTTGCGCTCCTTTCTCGAAGAAATAGGCGCGGAAGCAGTAACGGATACATTTGAAGACTTGGGCGACTTAAAACAACTCCCGGGGGTAGCAATTCAGCGGCTTATGGCTGATGGTTATGGTTTTGGCGCGGAAGGCGATTGGAAAACAGCCGCGCTAGTGCGTTTGGCTAAGGTAATGGGATATGGTATTCCTGGCGGCGCATCGTTGATGGAAGATTACACATACAATTTAGTACAGGGGAAAGAAGCAGTTCTTGGCGCCCATATGCTTGAGATTTGTCCAACGTTAACAAGCGCGAAGCCAAACATGGAAATACACCAGTTAGGCATAGGCAAAAAGTCCGATCCAGTACGTTTAGTGTTCAACGCTGATGCTAAAGAAGGAGCGCTAGTCGTTACATTGTTACATTTGCGTGATAGATTCCGCATGGTAGCAAATATTGTAAATGTAATTCGTCCGGAACACGATTTGCCAAAACTTCCAGTCGCAAGAGCTCTTTGGCAACCGGAACCCTCATTGGAAGTTTCGACTGAGTGTTGGATTCTAGCAGGAGCTGGACATCATTCGGCTATGACAACTGCAACTGATTATGAAATTTGGGAAAATTTTGCGCGTATTGCCCAACTAGAGTTTGCGATTATTGACAAGAATACAACTTCACGAGATTTTTGCCAAACGTTAAAATTTAATCAGGCATATTATAAATTTGACAAAGGATTCTAAAGAAGTTAAAGGGGCAACGACATGAAAACAAAAAAAATTCCTGTTTGGTTGGTGTATGTTGTGGGAGCTTTCGGCGGTTTTCTTTTTGGTTATGATCTTGGCATTATTGCCGGAGCGCAACCGTTTTATTCGGTTGAATTAAATATGAGCGCCATCCAAGAAGGATTCATGGTAACGTTTTTCTCGCTGGGAGCAATGTTAGGCGCTTTCTTTATGGGAGGACTTTCCGACAAACTCGGGCGAAAAAAAATGTTAATGGCTGCATCAATTATATTTGCAATAGGAGCAATCGGTTGTGGTTTGGCATGTAATATTTGTGTTCTTTTAGTATTTCGCGCATTCCTTGGATTAGCAGTTGGCGGCGCATCAGCGCTTGTTCCAATGTATTTATCGGAGTTGTCCCCTGCTCATGCGCGTGGTAAATTATCAGGATTAAATCAGTTGATGATTGTGACCGGTATGTTCATTGCTTATTTAACAAATTTTGTACTGGCTGATGCTGAGTACGGTTGGCGTTTGATGTTGGCTGGCGCAATTATTCCAGCAAGTTTACTTTTAGTAGGTAGCTTAATTATGCCAGAGTCTCCTCGTTTCTTAGTTCGCATTGGTCGCAAAGAACAAGCAAAAGAAAATCTAAGCATTATGCGCGACACGGAACAAGAAGTTAATGCAGAAATTGAAGAGATTCAAAAAACCAATCAGGTACCTCGAGGAACGATTGCGCAATGTTTCACCGGTTTTGCGCTTCCAGCAATCGTTGCCGGTTGTTTCTTAACACTGTTCCAACAATTAACAGGCGCGAACTCTATTTTTTACTTCGCGCCAAAACTATTTATGTCAGCGTTGCATATTCCTGAAAAGGATGCAATTTTGGGTAATGTTATTGTTGGCGGCGCATTTTTGTTGGCAACCGCTATTGCTTTACCTTTGATTGACCGTTTTAATCGCAAATCACTATTTCTAACTGGTGGTATTGGCATGGCAATTTGTTTGTTTGCAATGGCATATTCATTTCATTTGAGTAGCCAAACCATGACAACATCAATTGCTGGTACGCTTTCAATTATATTTACTTGCGGATTTGTATCATTCTATGCGTATTCGTGGGCGATGACTGTTTGGATTGTAGTTGGTGAAATGTTCCCTTTACATATTCGTGGCGTTGGAGTTGGTATTGCAGGATTAGTCAACTGGTTAGGCAATATTATTGTTGGACAATCATTCCCAATGCTTCTTGATTCAATTGGCGCCCCAGTATGCTTTATTGGATTTGGCGTAATGTGTGTCTTCATGGCATTTGCTTCACAAAAAATTCTTTATGAAACCAAAGGAAAAACATTAGAACAAATCGAAAATTATTTACATCAGCAAAACAATCGCAAATCATTTTAACGTATTTTCTATATCCTTGCCAAAACTTAGATTTGAAATTGTGACTAATTTCTCTTCATCTGTATATCTGTATAGTAGTGGTAATACATTCGTTCTGTCATCGCGATACTTGCATGACCTACTATTGCGCTAATCTTTTTCATTCGACTTCAAAATCAGACACTATATAATCTTGTGTTTTTGTAGGAAGTTTTAATAATTTCGTAAATGGTGAATAATTTTTATTCTGCTTTGTTTCATGATATTCCTGAGATTCTTACAAAAGATATAGTGTCGCCTGTAAAATCTTCAATATCCGGTCTTGAAGATATAATAAAACAATACGAAAGGAAACAGGTTGACGAAAAAATATTGCCGTTGATACTCCAAGCTGGCATACAGAAATGAAATGCTTTATAGAAAATGAGTTTTCAGATAAAATTATTGGATTCTCCATCCTCATACTCCGGCAATGCCAAAGCATTGCCGCCATTTTCAGTGAAAGAGTAATTTATTGTTGCCATGTATTGTCTTGAGACCCAAATCTGTAGGATGATAACTAGCTTCGGACATAATTAGTTTTGACGATGATATTAATATTTTTTGAGGTTCATCCGATTGCCGTCAGTGTCCCCTCCGTCTCATAACGAAATATCATCGGCATGAAAAAATTCGCCGCCACCTTTATCAACGCCAACCACAGCGGCCCCAGTGGCGCCTTCTTCGTTTTTGTCATCTCATTTTTCGTCTTCTTCACCACCACGTTTACTGTCCTCCACACCACATTATCCAGCATTTGTGTCATTGTCGCCGGCAACTTCTTACTCATCAACACCATCTTATCGATTTCCCTCTCCCTCGGCACTACATTCTCATCCCCCAAAGCTGCATGCATCGCCTCTTTCAATATTTCATTTATTTCCTCTATATATTCCACAATATCCTCCATCTTATCGTCCCGTCCTGGCACTCCCATTAATGCCAGCTTCGCCTTCTCCCACGTGGCGTCGGGAATCTTCTTGTTGAAGTGGAAGCGCCCGAGTTGTACATCAACCCACAGCTTCCCCATCTTCAAATTCTCCTCCTCCACCATCATCGACATAATCTTTCTCGTTTCCTCATAGAAGTAATCCACACGCCGCCACAACTCCTTCCACTTCGCCTTCCCCATCTCCTTCCTCCACTCTCTCATCTCATCCGACTCCCTATTCAACCCCTCCTGCTTTGCTACAATCGCCGTTATCGTCTTCAGCAACTTCTTATTTGCCATCCTCCACCGTATCATCGCAAACTTCAATTCCTCGTCGTCACCGTTACCGTCGTCGAGGTTGAGGTCGTCTTCGCTACTGTTTTCATCGCCGCCACCGTTATCGTCGTCGAGATTGAGACTGTTTTTATCGTATCTCCGGTGGGCCTGCATTTCAAAATGGTGCTGGATTTCCTCTTCATCATCATCTTCTATTTCAAGAAATTTATTGTTTTTCTCTTTCTCTTGCTCTGCCTCGCTTTCTTTGCGCTCGCTTTCAGATGATGATGGACTGTTATATGATGACGATGATGAAGAAGATGATGAAGAAGATGAAGATGAAGATGATGACGACGATGTTAATGTTGATGATGAGCCACTATGGAATGCTAAATGATATGGTAGTTGTGGTAGTACTGTGATGCGGTTAGCTGGTAGTGGTGGTACGAATGATGACGATGTTAATGTTGATAATGAACCACTATTGTTGATGCTGCTATCTTCATCGTCATTGTTGTTGGTGCCATCATCAACGACTTGTGGTTTTTTGCCACCTTGTTGTGGTTGTTCTGGTTGTGCTGGTGTTGGTGACGGAGTCTGTGAGGGTGGCGTCGCTGATGATGACGATGACGATGTAAATGTTGATGATGATTGGTTGCTAAATGATGATGATGATGAAGAAGAAGATGATGATGACGACGATGTGAATGTTGATGATGAGCCACTATAGGGTGCTAATGGTAGTGATGGTAGTACTGTGATGTTGTTGCTAACTCGCTTTCTCTTTCTCTCTTCCTTTTTCTGGTTATCCTTTGCCTTTCTTCTTGAAAGTTGAGCGGAACGGATCTTCTCTCTCTCCTCATCGTCCAATCCCGCCGCCGCCTCTTCCTCTTTATCATCCTCTTTTTCCTCTTTTCTCCGTTGTGCTTTCTCTTTCCATTTATCTTTCTTTCTCTGCGACATCTTTTCGTATTTCTTTTCCTTTTCCTTTTTATACCTTTCCTTCGCTATCTCTTGCTTCAATCTCCCTTTCTCTTCCACTTTCATTTGCTCCTCATTAAATTTATCCCACTCATCATCCAATTTCGCTTTCTCTTGCTCCTCATTAAATTTATTCCACTCCCCATCCAATTCCGCTTTCTTCATATACAATTTGTTCCCCTTCTCATTCAATTTCGCTTTCGCTTGCCTCCTCAATCTCTTTTCCGCTTTCGTTTTCTCTTTCTCTTTCGCTATCTCCTCATCCAATTCCTCTGCTTTCTCTTTCGCTATCTTCTTCTCCGTTGCTTCCCGCCCGCTACTACTGCTACTGTTGCTGCTACTACTGCTACCGCCTCTCCCGCTGGATGATGACGATGAGTCGGATTTTACTCTTTTCTTCTTCTTTTCCCCGCCACCTCCTGCCCAGCCGTCGCCTTCGCCACCTTCGCCCCAGCCACGCTCTTTCTCTTTCCCTTGCTCTGCCTCGCTTTCTTTGTCTCTGTCACCGAAGTAGTTGGTGTTGATGTCGAAGGGGGAGTGGGATTCGCCTGCGCCGGTGGGGTTAGTTATTGTTGGCGTCGCTGATGATAACGACGATGATGACAAGCTGGAAGACGAACTGGAAGATGAACTAGTGGAGAAAGGAGAAGAAGAGAGTAAAATCCGACTCATCGTCATCATCCAGCGGGRGAGGCGGTTGCTGCTACTACTGCTACCGCCTCTCCCG
>JAIXMY010000097.1 GCA_020328045.1 Candidatus Endomicrobiellum pyrsonymphae | reverse complement strand
GCTATTTTGCCTTTAGCGCTTGGCGCATATAGGCTTAAGCATTCACCCTTATTCACAGGCTTGCCTGGTTTAAAATATTTTTATAGTAAATCTGAGCTAGCAGCGGGTTGGAAGTCAAAAACGTCTGAGGTTATAATGCCCTATGCTCCTAATTTAATTATAATGGCAAGTTTTTCTATTTGGAATGCGATGCGTTCTCTTGTGTTTGCAGGGAACGGGCCTGAGGTAAGCGTTGGCGATGTTATGAGAGAAAGTTCTAGCCACAATGCTTTAGAGCTTGGAAGCATTGGACTTGCTGAAATTGGACTCATGCAGATTGATAGGGAATTCAATAGAAAGAACGGAATTTGGTCGTGGACAAAAGGAAAGTGGAGTGCGAAGAAAGAGGAGAGCGAGGGCGAGAGCGAGGAAGAGATAAAAGAAACCGACTATAGGTATAATTTCATTAAGTCGCTGAAAGCAGCGAAAAAGAAGACGGAGGATTTGGTGGATATAGTTGCGTCGGAGGCGACGAATCAGATGGCGATGAGAGAGGATGTGACGAGAAATAATTCGAAGATTATAGATGATGCGCTGAAGGCGGCGAAGGATGACTTGTTGAAGCGTGAGAAGGCGGAGACAGAGGAGGAAGTGAATAGGCTGACGAATCTGGCGAGGGAGGAGAGGCGTAAAGTGATTGATAAGAAGAGGGGTTTGCGGGTGGAGGAGATGACGATTCCGGAGTTGCCGGATTGGGTAAAGTCGTCGGATGCTCTGTACCAGCAGTCAATGTATATGCCTGCGGAGATGCAGCAAGCGGTGGAGGCGCAAGCGGTGGCAATTAAGGAGGCGGCGGTGGAGAAGGTGCGGCTGTCTGATATAGGAGAACCAGATTTAGGGGTAACGGTTGAGGAGGCGGAGACGTTGGCGAGGGAGGTGCTTAAGCCGCACGTAGTGACGTTAGTGGCGACGCTTAAGGTGGTGGCGATAAGTATGCTTAGCAATATGAAAACGACGATGGCGACGGCGCTGAAAGAGGCAGCGGTAGCGCAACAGTAACAGCAAAAATGGCAGAATGCTGAGGAAGGAATGATGGCGTCGTTGAAAACAGATTTGGGGACGAGAAAAAAGAAACCATTGTTAATTTCATGTAGAATGCTACGGCATGTTGTGCATTTACGGGGTATGCAAGTCCTACCGCAAGTTTCATGCTGTGGTACTAGAACAACCGCGTGAAGAACAAAACGTTACAGAAACGGTTGCCACAACAGTCTTAACAGATATTAAACCTGAAAAAGAGGTGTTCATCTTCAGGACTGCAATCATTAAAAATTTTCACTGTGGCTTTATTTATATTTGAACACGCATACAAAGACTTTGCGGTAATCTCGAGATATTCCCTTCTGTTGTAAAGTTGTAAACAGGTATCGCAATCATCAGTTTCATCTAAACTGTCTTCGTAAAATATTTTGTAAAGCATTCAAAATATCAATATTGTCTATATTTTTTATATCGTTTTCCACGCTTTTATTTTTTGTATCAACAGACAACTGAATCGCATTCAAGTTGTTACTGCCCCAAATTATATTAATTTTTTCATAAACATTAGAATAGTCTAAGTATAAGGCAACAGTTTTCTTGTCAAAAGCAGTCGCAATATGTACCATTGACGTGTCAGGAGAAATTACCGCATCCGAATATTTTACTAAAGCTACGCTCTCCAATACTGATTCAAATGAAGCAATGCAAGTCTTGTCAGTTTGCAAAGACTCTATTTTTTTTCTATCTTTTTCCTGACACAGTACAAACACACAGCAATCAATTTTTCTTTCTAAGAGATTTACTAGCTCTTTAAGTTTATCAAAATCAAAACTCCTATGTTTACTCGCTGCAAAAGGATTTAGAATTATTTTATACTTAGCGTTATATTTGCTTATTAAAGCAAACGCGACTTTCTCCTCTTTCTCGCTAAGAATAACGTCATATTTTAAGTCCGGGTTTTCTATTTTTAAAATTTTTAATAAATATTCATATCGTTTTGAAATGTGTTTGTTGAAGAAATTCATGTCAATGGATAAATCATAGACATTGTACGAATTTTTATAAAAACCTATAAGAAATTTAGGAGATATAATTCTAAGCATTAACAAAGGTTTAAAAACCAACCCGAACGTATAAAAGTCTATTGCAAGACTTATATTTTGTTTTCTCAAATTTTTAAGAATTGAAAAATTCTTAAAAAAACTTTTTTCAAGCTTGTATATTTTATCGATATTTTTATTATATTTTATTATTTCTTTATTATTTTTACCGCAAAGAACTATAATTTCAATATCAGGATATTTCTGTTTTATCTCTCTAAAAAGCGAAGTTGAAACTACCATATCGCCAATTTTATCATCATTTCTAAAAAATAAAACTGATTTGATTTGATTTATATCTAAAGTTTTCTGTGATTTACTTTTTTTATCAAGAATTTGTTTTGCCAAAAATTTTCTTAATGATTTTAGTTTGTTTTGCAATATTCTTTGCATTGTTTTCTTTATAGTTTCATTTCTTGTACGATTATCATTCGACCTAAATTGGTTCATTTTTATATTCATAACAACATTTCTTGGAATATCACAAATCCATTGAAGCATTTTTTCCAGTTTTCTTTTCGTATTTAAGCATTTTCAATTTTTTATTTATTCCACATGGTCCGGAATAACCGCCCATTTTACCATCGCTCCTTATAACTCTATGACAAGGAATAATTGGAGCAAATGGATTTTTACTTAATGCGTTGCCGACAGCTCTTGCTGCTTTGGGCATTCCTATTTTTTTGGCAAGCTGCTTATATGTTAAAGTTTCACCGGGAAATATCTCAAAACAAGCTTTCCAAACCTTGACATAAAAATTAGGATAGTTTTTCATTTTTTCAACAATATTTTTTGGGATTTTTCTATTATTGCTCTTATTCCATTCTAATGAATTCGATTTCGTTTTCACCAACTTCCTCTCCATAATAAACTAATTTTATATACCAAATTCTTTTGCCCTAAGTTTTCTATGATAACTAACAGCGAACCTATGCGCTTCATCTCTTACGGACTGTAAAAGTTTTAAAGCCTCGGAATGCCTGCTTAAAACCAACGCTTTATCTTTAGTCGGGAAAAAAATTTCCTCGTTCTTTTTTGCGAGCGAAATTATAGGAATTTGCGTTTGCAGTTCTTGCAAAGCGCTTACAGCAGCTCCAAGCTGACCCTTGCCTCCGTCAATCAAAATTAAATCCGGCAGATAT
>JAIXMY010000096.1 GCA_020328045.1 Candidatus Endomicrobiellum pyrsonymphae | reverse complement strand
TTATATCAGCTGGGGATGATTTAGTATTCAAAGGAAAGTTTGAAAAATACTATGAAGCATTGTCCATAAGTTTTGATGTGTCTCAAAAAGCTCATAATACGCTAGAATGGCTGGTTACAGAGAAAAGAAGACAAGCTTATCGTAATTATCCTCAAATAATTGTTGCTTTTACCGTCAATGGTAAAAATGGGAATATAGGGGAAGTTTTTGGAAAAGATTTTGTTAAAGGTATAAAGGGTTATAGTATAGATTTTGAGCAATTTGAACAAAATGAAAGTATTGTGCTTTTAGAGATGGATGCTGCAAGTCCAGGCAGAGCGGGTATAACTTATTATAAAGAATTTTTGGGTTCTCAATATCTAGAAAACATAAAAAATTGGCATAAAAAATATTATTGGCAACAGTTTTTAAAAATAGAAAATAAAGATAATCAAAAGGAAGAATATCAGTATTTTGATGGAACTCCATCAATAAATACGATAGCAAATGCATACTTGTGTACTAAAAACAAAAAGTCTCTTAATAAAATTGAAGATAAAGAAAAGAAAAGAAAGAAGAAATTGATAAGAGATTTAATGCCAAGTGTTCTAGAAGATAAAAATATCCCTGAATATATAGAAAAGCATTTTGTTGAAAAAGCTTCAAACCCCGTTGCCTTAAATAATGATCAATGGAAAACAATCTTAAGAATCGCTTGTTCAATATATAAAGGCAATAATTTATATGATAAAAATAAAAAAGAGGAGGATTACTTAATGAGTATTGACGAAAACGAACAAGACAGAAACTATCTTTACGGAAGGTTATTGGCTGTGATTGATGATGCTGAAAACAGTGCGTTGCTAAAACAAAATAAAGAAAATAGTAATACAAAAGAGGCAATAAGATCAACCAATGCTCAAAGGTTGATGCGTCAGTTTTCTATAAAACCCTTTGAAACTTGGAAATTTTTATATGAAAAATTTAATGATGCTTATAAAAAAAGAGTAAATGGGTATTGGATAGATAAAAAAATAGTAGATATTAAAGATAAATTTACTTCAGTAGGGGAATTTGAAAATAATTTAAAATTAACAGGTTTATATTTGTTAGGTTATTTTCACCAACTAAAAGCGATAGAAGATGAAAGAAAAGTTGCGATACAAAATAAAAAAGCAAAGGAGTTTTCAAATGACACCGTTAAGTAAAAAAATTGATTTTGTAGTTGTATTTAAAGTAAAAAATGCTAATCCTAATGGAGATCCTCTTAATGAAAATATGCCGAGAACATTAGCAGATGGAATTGGTGAAGTAACAGACGTATGCATTAAAAGAAAAATAAGAAACAGACTATTAGACATGAATAAAGATATTTTTGTTCAATCTGATGATTACAAAAAAGATAGTTATGGTTCTTTACAAGAAAGAGCGGACGAAGAAATAGGTAAAATAAATAAAACTTCTGATTTTTCTACAAAAGTTTGCGAAAAATGGATGGACGTTCGTGCTTTCGGACAAGTTTTTGCTTATGAAAAAGGAAGTTCTATTGGAATTCGAGGTCCAGTGACAATTCAATCTGCCTTTAGCAAAGAGCCGATAACTATTATTAGTGACCAAATAACAAAAAGTGTTAATGGTAAAAGTAATAAAAAAAGCGACGATTCAGACGATGAAAGTATGTCATCTGATAGGATGGGAATGAAACATTGGATAAGAGAAGCGATATATGTTTTTTATGGCGCAATGAATCCTCAATTAGCTAAGAGGACTGGTTTTAGTGATGAAGATTCTAATGTTATAAAAAATGTGCTACCAAAACTGTTTGAAAAAGACGCTTCTTCAGCGCGTCCAGAAGGAAGTATGGAAATATTAAAAGTTATTTGGTTTGAGCATAATTCATCATCTGGGCAATACTCTTCAGCGAAAGTTCACAGTTCAGTTCAAATTGACAATAATGGCAATATAACGAATGAAGCAGATTTAAAAAGTGGGACTGTGAAATCAATAAAAGACTTAAAAGCAGAAATAATTCAAGGTTGGTAAATAATGTGTATTGTGAAGACGATTTGCTTCATATAAGAGGATTATATCAGCTGTCTTATTGCAAACGCAGATGCGCTTTGCTTTTTATCGAACAACAGTGGGCAGATAATTTCTTTACGGCAAAAGGAACTGTCATGCACGACAAAGTTCATACAGAAAAAATTGAGCGTAAAAAAGGCATAATTATCGAACGGGATATTTATATTAAATCTTATAATCTTGGTTTAATAGGTAAAGGCGATGTTGTGGAATTTCATAAATCCGAAGGTAGATTAGTTCCATTTCCTATTGAATACAAAAGCGGGAAGGCAAAATCCGATAATACTGATAAGGTTCAGCTTTGCGCGCAAGCTGTTTGCCTAGAAGAAATGATGAATATTACCATAGAGAGTGGCGCGCTATTTTATGGTAAAACTCGCAATCGTCTAAATGTTGAATTTGATAAACCTTTGAGAGATGAAACTTATGCTCTTGCTCAAGAATTTCATGCTTTAGTTGATAGCGGAGAAACGCCAAAACCTGAATATTCAAAAAAATGCGATAATTGTTCGTTCAAAGAATTATGTTTGCCGGAAATATTTGATAGAAAGAAGTCCGTAAAAAAATATTTAAAAGAAATGATAAATAATGAAGAAATTATTTAACACATTATATGTTTCTACTCAAGGAACATATATATCAAAAGAACGTGAAAATATTGTAATAAGTTTGCAAAACAAGGAATTATTTAGAGCGCCTATTCATCTAATCGATTCTGTTGTTTGTTTTGGAAATATTATGTGTTCGCCTTTTCTTTTAGGATTATGCGCTGAAAATGATGTTTCTGTAAGTTACTTTACGGAATACGGAAAGTTTATTGCAAGGATGCAGTCTCCAATTTCAGGCAATGTGCTTCTAAGAAAACAACAGTACAAATATTCGGAAGATAAAATTTTTTGTCTGGAAACAGCTAAGTCAGTATTGCTTGGAAAGTTAAACAATTCTAGAACTGTAATAAACAGAGCTTTGAGAGATCACAAAGATAAAATATTTAATTCTGATAAGTTGAGACAAGTATCGGATAGTTTACGCAGATCAATTGATAATGTTTTTAATGCCAGCAATATAGATATTTTACGAGGAATGGAAGGCGATGCTGCAAGTTCTTATTTTAGTGTATTCAATGAATTAATACTGAATAATAAGGAAAAATTTTTTATGTCTGAGAGAAATAGACGACCTCCTAAAGATAGAGTTAATTGTCTTCTCTCTTTTGTATAT
>JAIXMY010000030.1 GCA_020328045.1 Candidatus Endomicrobiellum pyrsonymphae | reverse complement strand
ATTATGGAAGTAAATGCGTAGAATAGGTGGGACCCTTTGAAGCATGGCTTTTGGGCTGTGTGGAGGGACAATGTGAAATACCACCCTTTTAGTTCTGTGGTTCTAACTCCTATGTTTGAATCGACAGGGAGGACATGGTTAGGTGGGCAGTTTAACTGGGGCGGTTGCCTCCTAAATAGTAACGGAGGCGTTCAAAGGTACCCTCAGGACCAATAGAAATGGTCTATAGAGCGCAAGTGCAGAAGGGTGCTTAACTGCGAGACATACACGTCGAGCAGATGCGAAAGCAGGAACTAGTGATCCGGCGGTTCAGTGTGGAATTGCCGTCGCTCAACGGATAAAAGCTACCCCGGGGATAACAGGCTTATTTTCTCCAAGAGTCCATATCGACGAGAAAGTTTGGCACCTCGATGTCGGCTCATCCCATCCTGGGGCTGGAGTAGGTCCCAAGGGTTTGGCTGTTCGCCAATTAAAGGGGTACGTGAGCTGGGTTCAGTACGTCGCGAGACAGTACGGTCTCTATCTACCGTGGGCGCAGGAAACTTGAGAGGACTCGTTCTTAGTACGAGAGGACCGGAATGAACATACCTCTGGTGTTTCGGTTGTTCCGCCAGGAGCATTGCCGAGTAGCCAAGTATGGACGAGATAAACACTGAAAGCATATAAGTGTGAAACTCACCTCAAGATAAGGTTTCCCTGAAGGGCACTTGTAGACTACGAGTTTGATAGGTTGGGAGTGGAAGTGCAGTAATGCATGTAGCTAACCAATACTAATCGCCCGTTTGGCTTGGTCACATTTTCTAATCTTTATGTGAATGTTGTAAAAACGCAGATTTGCCTACACTGTTTAGGTTTTCAGTGTTGTTCTTTAGAATTGAAAATATTTCCGGTGGTTATTCCGATGGTGTCACACCCGATCCCGTTCCGAACTCGGAAGTTAAGCCCATCAGGGCCGATGGTACTTGGACCGCAGGGTCCCGGGAGAGTAGGTCGCCGCCGGATTATATTTTTGGATTGCTGTTGTAGTCAAAGACAGTAAGATGTCGCAAGATATTAAAAGAGGACGATAGTCCTTTTCTTACCGAGACGAAGCCCTTGTTATTTTGAATTCTAAAACTTCTCTCGCGAGAAGTTTTTTTATTTATATTAAAAAGATGTTCTGCACATAGTAGGCATTATTAATTAGTGAGGGTGGTTGTAAAGAAAATAATTTTAAGCATTGTTTGTACAGAGAACCGGGTAAGATGAAAACTTACCGGTGCTAAGTATGTTTGTGCGCAGAGTATATTACCCGTCAGTTTTTATCCGGTTTTAGAGATGGAAATATTATTTTTGGCGCTTATCAATTTTGTTTTATGACAGACGATGTTGATTATTAAGATTGTCTGGTAAAATTTCTAAAGAATTTGAAAAAGTTGTGTTTTTTGTTAGTCCTTTTGCCAGTTTATTGGGATATAACTAAATTTGATAAAGTTGAAGCTTATCGTCACTATTTTTGTGAACCTGAGAATTATACACTAGAATCGTGTGTTCAATTAGGGGTATCTTTTTGATAAGCCGACTATTGAGACTGAAATAGGAGTAAAAAATGCCAAATGTAAGGAATCAAGAAGTCGTAAAGAGTTTAGCTGAAAAATTTAAAGCTATGAAAGGCTTGATATTAACAGAATATCATGGTCTTACAGTTGAAGAAATTTCAGAACTTCGGTCTAAACTTCGTTCGCTGGGTAGCGAATATACTGTTGTTAAAAATACTTTAAGCGAAATAGCCCTTAAGGAAGCAGGTATTGAGGCAGGCGCTAATTTTTCAGGTCCCACAGCTCTTGTTATTGAGAACGGAGACATAGTATCTTCTGCAAAAGCTGTTTTTGATTTTGCAAAAACACATACTAAATTGAAAGTCAGAGCAGGCTTTTTGGATGGGAAATTTGTGGATGCTGCAGTTGTTGAGCAATTGTCAGCTCTTCCTTTAAGAGAAGTTTTGCTTGCGAAAATATTGAGTAGTATGAACGCCCCTATAACAAGTTTTGTAAATGTATTGGTGGCAAATATCAGAGGCTTGGTAACAGTATTAAGTGCAATTTCAAAAAAGCAAGCAGTGTAGCGCTTGTTTTTTGCAGTTATGCTTTCTTCTGCTCCGGCTCATTTGCATAACAGAGCAACCCTCGCCGAAGCAAGCGTCGCCTAACTGCAAAATACTTTACACTAAGCAATGGAAGTGGAGTTTGATAGATGTAAAGTGCTAAAAAAGCAAAAAAAGAAGTCAATAATTGGAGGATAGTAAAATGGCAGAGTTATCGAAAGATCAGTTAATTGAAGCAATTTCATCGTTGTCGGTTATCGAACTTGCAGGGCTTGTAAAATCATTAGAAGAAAAGTTTGGTGTGTCAGCGGCAGCTCCGGTAGCAGTCGTGTCGGCGGCAGCTCCAGCAGGAGCAGTAGCGGCAGCTGAAGAAAAGACAGAATTTAACGTCGTTTTAACAGGCGCTGGCGCGAGCAAAATCAACGTTATTAAAGTTGTAAGAGAAGTTACAGGTCTCGGACTTAAAGAAGCAAAAGACCTTGTTGACGGCGCACCTAAATTGGTAAAGGAAAACATTGCAAAAGCTGAAGCTGAAGAAATAAAGAAAAAACTTACAGAAGCAGGCGCAACTGTTGAACTTAAGTAAAATTGACTAGATACTTCGCTTGATGTTAGCAGCAATCAGATTAGATAATTGTCCGAAAGTCGAAGGTTTGAAGTATACATTTTTGGATATTTCGCTTCGCTCAATAACGACAACAAGCTAGTTGTTGTGTTTTTTTTGAAAAATATTGGCGCTTCCGTTTTGTCTGACAAAAGTATGAAGTAGTTTGACAAATAATATTTATTATGTATAATGAGTGTTTATTTGCTGTTTGTATATAAAATCAAAGAACAGGTTGAAAATAATGAATAAAGTTAACTTTGGGAAAATTGGGGCTCCGATAGATCCGCCGCTTCTTTTGAAAATGCAAAAGGATTCTTTTGCTGAGTTTCTGCAGCAAGACGTTCCTCCTGAAAAAAGAAAGTATCGAGGACTTGAAGGCGCTTTTAGAGATATATTTCCTCTGACAAGTTCCGATGAGAGTTTGGTTTTGGAATACGTTTCTTATTCTTTTGGCGAGCCAAAATATTCTGTCGAGGAATCCATTGCCAGGGACGCTACGTATGCTTTGCCTTTAAAAGTTAAATTAAGACTTATGCATAAGAAGGAAGATGGCAAGGAGAAAGAGCTTTCGGAACAGGAAGTGTATTTTGGCGATATTCCTTTGATGACGGATACAGCCACGTTCATTATTAATGGAGCTGAGCGTGTTGTTGTCAGCCAAATTCATCGTTCTCCCGGGGTTATTTTTGAAGAAGATGAGGAAAAAAGAGTTACCATTGTGGGCAAGCCTTTGTTCTTTGGAAGAATAATTCCTTACAGGGGCGCATGGGTTGAATTTGAATTCGATCAAAACGGTATATTGTATGTGAGAATTGATCGCAAACGGAAAATATTTGCGACCACTTTTTTGCGTGCATTAGGTTTTGAAACTGATGAAGAAATTTTGAATCTTTTTAAAGAGATCAAGGAAGTGTCTTTGGATGCTTTGTTGACTTCTCTTGCAGTTGAGTATCTTGCAGAAGATATTTACGATAAGACTACCGGCGAAATAATTGCAGATTCAGGGAAGGAATTGAAAAAAGATTTGATAAAAAAACTTCAGACAAAGGGTTTTACAACGGTATCGGTATTAAAAGATGCTTCTATTCTTTTAACATTAAGGAAAGACACAATAAAGAGTCAGAGAGAAGCAGTTAATCACATATATAAGGTTTTAAAAACCCAAGAGTTTATTATGCAGGAAAAAGCGCAGGGTTTCTTGGAAGAACTTCTTTTTAAATCTGTGAGAAGATACGATTTGACAACTGTTGGAAGGTATAAAATATTAAAGAAGCTTGCACCTATTTTTAAGTATTACGAAAAGAACTTTAATTTGCCAACTCCTTCGGATGTCAAGAGAACCTTAACAAGAGAAGATATAGTAGCTACGCTTAAGTATTTCTTAATGCTTTACAGCGGTGAAACTGAATTTACTGAAGGCAAGCAGACCATCAAGATTGGTTTGGATGATATTGATCATTTGGGAAACAGACGTGTAAGATCTGTTGGTGAATTGTTGGAAAATCAAATTAGAATTGGTCTTGTCCAAATGGCAAGACTCGTGAAAGAGCGTATGAACAATCAAGATAAAGCTAATGTTACCCCAAGATCTATCACAAATATTACTCAATTCGTGATTCAAATAAGAAAGTTTTTTGGAACTTCACAACTCTCCCAATTCATGGATCAGATAAATCCTCTAGCAGAGCTCACTCATAAAAGAAGACTTTCAGCATTAGGACCTGGTGGATTGAACAGAAAGAGAGCAGGCTTTGAAGTCAGGGACGTGCATCATACTCATTATGGAAGGGTTTGTCCTATTGAAACTCCAGAAGGTCCAAACATCGGGTTGATAACATCTTTGGCAACTTTTGCAAGAGTAAATCCTTACGGTTTAATAGAAACGCCGTATAAGAAAGTAGAAAACGGTAAAGCGACTGATAAAATTGAATATCTAACCGCGGACAGAGAAGACGAATTCTTTGTTGCACAGGCAAATACTCCTTTGGACAATAAGGGAAATATCCTGTCAGATTCGGTTCAGGGACGTAAATGGGATGATTTTTTGTTTCAGCCGCCTGTGAAGGTTGACTACATGGATATTTCCCCAATGCAGGTAATATCTATTTCAGCGGGGCTGATTCCTTTCCTGGAGCATGATGACGCAAACCGAGCGCTGATGGGTTGCAACATGCAGCGTCAGGGTGTTCCTTTGTTGGTAGCTGAACATCCTTTGGTTTCAACTGGTATCGAAGAAAAAGTGGCGAGAGACTCCGGTGTGATTGTGGTTGCTAAATCAGATGGAGAAGTTGTGTCTGTTTCTTCCGATGAAATAATGATTTATTTAAAATCTGGTGAAACAGAGGTGTATAGATTAAGAAAATATGCTCGCTCTAACCAAGATACGTGTATTGATCAAAAGCCTTTAGTGGTTTTGGGCGATGTTGTTAGGAAGGGGCAAATAATAGCGGATGGTCCTGCGACAAGCGAGGGGCAGCTTGCTCTAGGGCAAAACCTCCTTGTGGCATATATGACATGGGATGGATATAACTTCGAAGACGCGATGTTATTATCAGAGAAATTAATACAAGACGATAAGTTTACTTCAGTTCACATAAGAGAATTCCAAATCGAAGCGAGAGAAACAAAGGGTCACCCTGAAGAAATAACGAAAGATATTCCAAACGTAGGATCTGAAGATCTTTTGAATCTTGATGAAGATGGAGTAGTTAAGGTTGGAACAATGGTTCAAAGAGGTGATATTCTTGTAGGGAAAACATCTCCTAAGGGCGAGCAGCTGACAACTCCTGAAGAAAGACTTTTAAGAGTGTTGTTTGGTAAAAAAGCAGAGGATGTGCAAGATGCATCTCTTAGAGTTCCACCGGGAATATCAGGTAAAGTCATAGCGGTAAGAACTTTTATAAGACTTGAAAAACTTACAGCGAAAGAGAAGAATAAAAAATTGGAAGAAATGCGCGATGCTTATGAAGTGAAAAAAGCAAAGTTGCACAAAGATAAAAAGAATCAGATTGCGGGCGCTAAGAAAGTTGAAATACCAAAAATAGAATCTCTTTATGCAATGAAAGAAGAGATATTAAAGCAAAATTACGCATCTGACAAAGAAAGATTTAATAAGGGTGACGATTTGCCTGTTTCTGTAAATAAAACTGTAAAGATTTACATTGCGGCAAAACTTAAAGTTCAGGTTGGGGATAAACTCGCAGGAAGGCACGGCAATAAGGGCATCGTTGCAAGAATTCTCCCCGTAGAAGATATGCCAAGACTTCCCGATGGAACGCCAGTTGACTGCGTTCTTTCTCCTCTTGCAATTCCTTCTCGTATGAACGTGGGACAGCTTCTTGAGATTATGTTAGGTTGGGCAGGAAGAGAACTTGGTACTCAGATGGTTACTCCGGTGTTTGACGGCGCGACCGAAGAGCAGATAAAAGACTATGTAGGAAAAGCAAAAGTAAAATTGTTGGAAGAGAAGAAGAAGATGTTGGTTGCTCGCGGACTAAAAGGCAAAGGTCTTGAAGCATCTTTGGATAAATTTGCAGCTGAAAGTTTGCCCACAAACGATTGCAGAATTACTCTCTATGATGGGAGAACGGGTGATCCGTTTATGGAAAAAGTTACTGTCGGCGTTATGTATGTCATGAAGCTTAACCATCTTGTAGAATATAAAATGCACGCCAGGTCCACAGGTCCATATTCTCTTATTACTCGTCAGCCGTTGGGCGGAAAAGCTCAGTTTGGAGGGCAGAGATTTGGAGAAATGGAAGTGTGGGCTATTGAAGGTTACGGGGCGGCTCATATATTGCAGGAGTTTTTAACAGTAAAATCAGATGATGTTGACGGAAGAGTGAAGATGTATGACTCAATCGTCAGAGGCGAGTCGATACCAGAGTCCGGTGTGCCTGAATCCTTTAAAGTTTTGGTAAGCGAGCTTAAAGCTTTGGGTCTTAACGTTGAACTTCTAAACGACGCGCGAGATAGCCAAGAAAAAACGGAAGGTGTTAATAAAAATAATGGCTAAAACAAACTTTCAAAACCAAAAGAAAAAATCAGATAATCTCAATTTTGCAAAATTTGATGCTGTTAAAGTGACTGTTGCAAGTCCTGAGCAGATACAGGCTTGGTCTTATGGTGAAGTTAAAAAGTCCGAGACGATCAACTATAGAACATTTAAACCGGAGAGAGATGGTTTGTTCTGCGATAGAATTTTCGGACCAACAAAAGATTGGGAATGTCATTGCGGAAAGTATAAGTATATAAAACACAAAGGAACAGTTTGTGACAGGTGCGGAGTTGAAGTGGCTGAATCTAAAGTAAGAAGAGAAAGGTTTGGTCATATTGATCTTGCTGTTCCTGTAGCTCATTTGTGGTTTTTAAGAAAACCTCCTTCAAGAATCGGAATTCTTTTAAATATGAAAATTTCCGATTTGAGAAAGGTCGTTTATTATACGAAGTATGTTGTAACTGAAAGTTTGAAAGATCGCACGGGAATTTCTTCTGTTGTTGAGAAAGGAATGCTTTTGAAAGAAGAAGAATTTGATTTGTTTAAGTACGGAATCAATAGTCCTGTGGTAAGAGAAGAATTTAAAGGTATACTTGACGGCGTTGTTGCTGAAGAAATAGTTTTGGATTCCGATTCTTCAAAAGCTTTAAAACAGCTTAAGCTCTTGATAAAGGGACAAGCAGATTTGGCAGGAATGTCTTCTGACGAAGCTGTAAAAAAAATAATCGCAAATATTGAAAAAGGCGATACGTACTACAAAGTTTATTTCAAGCCTCACGCAGTGTATTATTACAGCGATTTAGATTCATCGAGCCGTAGTGAAATAAAGAAAATTCTTTCTGATAAATTTGAGAAAGGTGAAACTGTTTCGATAACAGAGTCCGATAAAAAAATCAGAGTAGAGTTTTTTGATATAGAAAAAGACAAGGCTTATAACGAGCTTAGAAAAGATGCAAAGGTACTTAAAAAATATGAAGGACGTTTAAGAATAGAAGTGTCAAAAAACGATATTCCTTTCATGAAGAGTTTTTCAAAACCTGACAGCGTTGTGTTGCTTGAAGAAAGCGATGTAAAAAATATTCAGAATGGTTATGGCGATACTTTGAAGGTTGATATCGGCGCTGCTGCAATCAGAAAGCTACTAGAAGAAATTAAGTTTGATGAAGAGGTAAAAGCGATTCATGCTGAAATAAAGAAAACAAAATCAGATGCCGAAAGAGCAAGACTTATCAGAAAACTTAGGGTTACGGAAGGATTTTTGAATTCCAACACAAGACCTGAGTGGATGATTCTTACTACTCTTCCTGTAATACCGCCGGATTTAAGACCGTTGGTTGCTTTAGACGGTGGCAGGTTTGCAACATCTGATTTAAATGATTTGTATAGAAGAATTATCAATAGAAATAACAGACTCCGCCATATTGAGCAGTTGAAAGCTCCTGCTGTTATGATAAATAACGAGAAGAGACTTTTGCAGGAAGCTGTTGACGCTTTGATAGATAACGATTCAAGAACAAGACCTGTAACGGGCGCTGGCAATAGAGTGCTTAAGTCCTTGTCTGACACGCTTAAGGGCAAACAAGGACGTTTCAGGCAGAATTTGCTTGGTAAAAGGGTTGATTATTCTGGAAGAAGCGTTATTGTTGTTGGTCCTAACCTGATGTTAAATCAGTGCGGACTTCCTAAAGAAATGGCGCTGGAACTTTTCAAGCCTTTCATTATTAGAGAATTAATAAAACAAGAAAATGTAACGCTTAAATCCGCAAGAAGAATGCTTGAAAGAGATGACGCAAAAGTTTGGAATATTCTTGAAAAAGTAACGCGAGATCATCCTGTTCTTTTAAACAGAGCTCCTACACTACACAGACTTGGTATTCAGGCATTTGAACCTGTTTTGGTTGAAGGAAAATCAATACAGCTTCATCCTCTCACTTGCGCGGCTTTCAACGCAGATTTCGATGGAGACCAGATGGCAGTCCATTTACCTATTTCTCTCAAAGCTCAGCTTGAAGCAAAAGTTTTAATGATGGCTACGGGAAATATTTTGTCGCCGTCATCAGGAAAGCCTATTGTCGTTCCTTCTCAGGATATGGTTTTGGGTAGTTGCTATCTTACGAAAGAGAAAATAGGAGTTCCGGGCGAAGGTAAGATTTTCTCGTCTGTTAGTGAACTAATGAGCGCCTATCAGTCTAGAAAAATAGATTTACAGGCAAAGATTAAAGTTGCAGGAATTACAAATATAAAAGATGAAAAACTTAAGGAACATGAACAACTAGATGTTACAAAGTGGAAGAATTATAAGACCGAAGACGGCAAAGAAATTTTGAATTATACAACTGTTGGAAGAGTTATATTTAATGAGCGACTTCCTAAAAACGAAGACGGTTCGTATGCTTTGGATTATCAGAACAAGAACGTGACCAAAAAAGAACTTGGAAATCTTGTTGACAGATGTTATAAAGAACTCGGACAGTTTAGAACTACTGTTCTTTTGGATGAAATAAAAAAGTTGGGTTATAGATATGCGACGCTAGCCGGCGTTTCTATTTCTATAGACGAAATGAAAGTTCCTCCAAGAAAAGAAAAGATGGTAAAAGACGCAAAGGCTAAAATTAAAGAAATTGAAAAACAAGCCAAGCTTGGCTTGATAACAAAGTCGGAACGTTATAATAAGATCATCGATATTTGGACTAGAGTTACTGATGAAATTGCGGACATAATGTTTGATGAAATGAGAAAAGAAGAGACGGAAGTTTATAAGCCGGGTGAAAATCGTTTCAACTCGATATTTATGATGGCAGATTCAGGGGCAAGAGGGTCTAGACAGCAGATAAGCCAGCTTGCAGGTATGCGCGGACTTATGGCAAAACCTCAGAAGAAACTTACTGGAGGCATCGGTGAAATTATTGAAACACCAATTCTATCGAATTTTAGGGAAGGGCTTACGATTTTGGAATACTTTATTTCAACTCATGGGGGACGTAAAGGATTAGCGGATACTGCTTTGAAAACAGCAGAAGCTGGCTACTTGACAAGAAGACTTGTTGATGTATCTCATGATGTTGTTGTAAGGGGACATGATTGTGGAACCGTAAATGGCGTGTTCATTGGGACGTTATGTAGCGGTGATGAAATTGTTGAAAAAATAGACGAACGTGTTGTGGGCAGAACAGCTCTTGATAATGTCGTCGATATTGTTCGCGACGAAATCATAATAGAGAGGGGAGAACTTATAACTCCTGAAAAAGCTCAGAAGCTTATTGAGGCAGGCATAGACAAAATTGGCATCAGAAGCGTTTTAACATGTGAGTCCGAACATGGTGTGTGCGCAAAATGTTACGGTGTAAATCCTGCAACTGGAAAACAGGTTGAAGTTGGCGAAGCTGTGGGTATTATTGCAGCTCAGTCGATTGGCGAGCCTGGCACGCAGCTTACTCTTAGAACTTTTCATATCGGCGGAGCTGCGAGTCGTGTTGTTCAGCGTTCAGAAATCTATGCTGAAAATAATGGCGCAGTCGATTATTATAATCTAAAAATCATTAAGAATAGAGATGGCGAAACTGTGGTGTTAAGCAGAAATACGGAACTTGCATTTACGGAATATCCGATTCATCGCAGACAAGTTTACCAAATACCTTATGGAGCAGTGATTGAAGTTCAAGATGGTCAGAAGGTAGAGGTTAAAGTTGATGCAGCTACAGGAATGAAGAAAAATGTATTGATAGCAAAGTGGGATCCGCACTCAAAACCAATTATTTCGGAATTTGAGGGAGTTGTGCATTTTGTCGATGTAAAAGACGGCGTAACTTTGCAGAAGGAAAAGTCAAAAATAACCGGACAGATTGAAAGAGTTATCATTGAGCATCCTGCTGATAGAAGAAGTCCTAGGATTGTTATTAAAAAAGATAACAAGATCATAGTAGAGTACCCACTTCCTGTTGATACGACGCTTGTTGCTTATGACGGTGATAAAATTAAAACTGGTGATATTTTGGCAAAAATTCCTCAGGAAGTTTCGAAGTCAAGAGATATCACTGGCGGTTTGCCTAGAGTTGCAGAATTGTTTGAAGGAAGAAGACCTAAAAATGCAGCTGTTGTTTCAGAAATTGACGGGATCGTTCATTTGAGTGGATCTACGGCAAAAGGCAGCATAAAGGTTGAAGTAGAAAATGTTGAAACGCAGATGAAGAAAAATTATCTTGTGCCTGCAGGGCGACATTTGGTTGTTTACGAAGGCGATAGAGTTAAAGAAGGTGAAGCTCTTTCCGACGGCGCGGTAAATCCTCATGATATTCTTAAAGTTAAAGGTCCTAAAGAAGTTCAGGAATATCTTGTTAACGAAATTCAGCAGGTTTACAGGCTTCAGGGTGTAACAATAAACGATAAGCATATTGAAATTATAGTCAGGCAAATGCTATCTAATGTAAGAATAACTGATTCAGGGGATAGTCGGTATCTGAACGGCGAAATCGTTTCGAGACGCAAATATGATATGGATAGAAGAGTCGTTAAAGCTAAGAGGGGCAAAGCTCCTGTAGCGCATCCGATTTTGTTAGGCATAACAAAAGCTTCGTTATCTTCAGATTCATTTATTTCCGCTGCATCTTTCCAAGAGACGATCAGAATTTTAACTGAAGCTGCCGTTTCAGGTCAGATTGATCACTTAGTCGGATTGAAAGAAAATGTTTCTATAGGACACTTAATACCTGCGGGAACCGGACTTGTTGAAGCTAAACTAGTAAGTAAGAAGAGATAAATAAATTTATTTGAGGAAATAAAGACATGCCAACGATTAATCAGTTGATTGCAGATGGGAGAAAAGACGTAATTAAGAAAACAAAATCACCGGCGCTTAAAAATTGTCCGCAAAGAAGAGGCGTTTGCACAAGAGTTTATACAACAACACCTAAAAAGCCTAATTCTGCTTTGAGGAAAGTCGCAAGAGTGAGGTTTACGTCAGGATATGAGGTTTCTTCATATATTCCGGGCATAGGACATAATCTTCAAGAGCATTCGCTTGTTCTTATTCGCGGTGGGCGTGTAAGAGATTTGCCCGGTGTTCGTTATCACATTATAAGGGGAACTTTGGACACAACTGGTGTCGAAGGTCGTAAACAGAGTAGAAGTAAGTATGGGGTCAAGAAGGGCAAAGCCGCCAAGCAATAGAAACTTGTCTTTTGAATTTTTGGTGGCGCAAAGCCCTCGCTCATTTGCCATCAAAAAGCAAGCTTCGCTTGGTTTTGCTTAGCAAGAAGTTCAAAATACTGTGTTCTTGAATATAGGGATTGACGGTTGGCAAGAGCGTTGGATTCCCTCGTTATTCTGCGAAGTGAAAGTAAGTAATAAAAAAATAAGAGGTATTAAGTAATGCCACGCAAAGCGTTAAAACCAAGAGAGAAAAGAGGTTTGCCGGAACCGGATTCAAAGTTTGGTTCGGTAGTTGTAGCTAGATTTATCAGTAAACTCAATTTTGAAGGTAAAAAAAGTACGGCGGAATCAATAGTGTACGATTCTTTCGATATAATAAAAGAAAGGACCAGCGAGGATCCTGTCGCAGTTTTTAACAAGGCATTGGAAAATGTAAGACCGCTTCTTGAGGTGAGACCGCGCAGAGTTGGTGGAGCTACATATCAAGTTCCTATGGAAGTTCCCACGGCGCGCTCAATTACTCTTGCTATCAACTGGTTTATAGAAATTGCAAGAAGCAAAACCGGAAAGCCTATGTGCGAAAAACTTGCGCAAGAACTCATTGACGGTAGCAAAAAGGAAGGGACCGCGATGAAGAAGAGAGAAGATACTCACAGAATGGCGGAAGCAAATAAAGCTTTTGCCCACTATCGTTGGTAGATGAAACTTGTCTTTTGAGTTTTTGCATCGCGAAGTCCTCGCTCGTTTGCCATCAAAAAACAAACTTTGCTTGGTTTTGCTGGGTAAAAAGTTCAAAATACTGTGTTCTTAAATATGGAGATTGATATTGGTTTTGTAGTAAGTTTTGTCTAGATGTTGGATGCTTCGCGCAAAAAAACAAGGCAGTTGTTTCCTATTTTATGCTTTTTTCATTTTCTACTGAAGTGATTCCTGTTTCAGTGAAGGCGTTGGTTTCTAAATAAGGGGTGGCAGGCGAAACATGCAAAAGAATTACAAGATTTATAATTATGGGGAAAATGTCGTGGGTAGTAGCAATGATATTAAGGGTAATTACAGAGAAGCATTCTATAGTGATGAAAGAAGAAAATACGAACAATCACAACGTCTAAAAGGGAATAAATAAGTTTTAGATATAAAAAAATAAAAGGTAAGAAAATGGCTAGAGAATATCCTTTAAATAAAATTAGGAATTTTGGAATTGCAGCTCACATCGATGCTGGTAAAACAACTACGACAGAAAGAATTCTGTACTATGCCGGAAAAACTCACAAAATTGGAGAAGTCCACGAGGGCGCTGCAACCATGGATTGGATGGAGCAAGAAAGAGAAAGAGGCATTACAATTACTTCGGCCGCGACATACTGCAAATGGCAGGACATGCAGTTTAACATCATCGATACTCCCGGTCACGTTGATTTTACCGTGGAAGTGGAGAGATCTTTAAGAGTTTTGGACGGCGCAGTAGTTGTATTCGATTCTGGTAATGGAGTTGAACCTCAGTCTGAAACCGTTTGGAGACAAGCTGATAAATACGGCGTTCCAAGAATTGTTTTCTCAAACAAAATGGATAAGATTGGCGCAGATTTTTTTATGGTTATAAACGATATAAGAGAAAAACTTGGAGCGACTCCTCTTCCTATTCAGGTACCCATTGGAGTCGAGTCTAACTTTCAAGGCATTGTCGATTTGGTGACTATGAATGCGCATGTTTGGTCAGGAGAAGAGCTTGGCACAAAATTTGAAGTAATGGATATTCCCAAAGATTTAGAAGAAAAAGCTCGTCGTATGCGCTCTGAGATGATAGAACTTATCGCAGATTACAGCGACGATGTGATGAATAATTTTATGGAAGGGAAAGAGTCAACTGTAGCTCAGATAAAACAGGCAATTAGAAATGCAACTCTTCAGATAAAATTAATTCCCGTGCTTTGCGGAACAGCATTTAAAAACAAAGGCGTACAGTCTATGCTTGATGCGGTTTGCGATTATCTGCCGTCTCCCCTTGACAGGAAAGCTTTCAAAGGAATAAATCCTGAGACGGGCGAAGATGACACTAGACCGGTTGACGATAGCGCTCCTTTTAGTGCTTTGGCTTTTAAAATACAGGCGGATCCTTATATTGGGAAACTTACATACTTTAGGGTATATTCAGGAACATTGGAAAGCGGTTCGTATGTTTATAATCCTGCTAAAAATGCAAAAGAAAGAATTTCTCGTATAGTTCGTATGCACTCAAATAACAGAGAAGAAGTTAAGTCTGTAAACGCGGGAGATATTGCCGCCGCAGTAGGTTTGAAGAACACAACTACCGGCGACACGCTTTGTAGCGAAGAGAATTCTATATTGCTTGAGTCCATGGATTTTCCCGAGCCGGTTATTGACGTTGCAATTGAACCTAAATCTAAGGCTGACGAGGAAAAACTTGGAGTTGCTTTAAGCAGACTTGCGGAAGAAGATCCTACGTTTAGAGTCAGAACAAACGAGGAAACCAATCAGACGATTATTGCGGGTATGGGCGAACTTCATCTTGAGATTCTTGTTGACAGAATGAAAAGAGAGTTTAACGTTCAGGCAAATGTTGGAAGACCTCAGGTTGCTTACAGAGAAACAATTAAAAAAACTCAAGAAGCAGAATCAAAATACATCAGACAAACCGGCGGACGCGGGCAGTACGGTCACGTTATACTTACTGTCGAGCCTCAAGATCCCGGCAAAGGCTATGAGTTTGTGAACAAGATTGTCGGTGGCGTAATTCCTAGGGAATATATCCCTGCAATTGACAAAGGTATTAAAGAAGCAATGACCTCGGGAACTTTAGCAGGATATCCTGTGGTAGATGTTAAAGTAATCGTTACTGACGGTTCGTTCCATGAAGTTGATTCGTCAGAAATAGCGTTCAAAATAGCGGGATCTATGGCTTTTAAAGAGGCGTGTAAAAAAGCAAATCCTATTATTTTGGAACCTATTATGAAAACCGAAGTAGTTGCCCCAGAAGAATATATGGGCGCTGTAACCGGCGATTTAAATTCAAGACGTGGTAAAATAACGAGCATGGATTCTAAAAATAAAGTACAGCATATTAAAGCAACTGTGCCTTTGGCGGAAATGTTTGGGTATTCGACATCTCTTCGTTCTCTTACACAGGGAAGAGGAAATTACAGCATGGAACCATCTCACTACGAGGAAGTTCCAAGACAAATTGCCGATAAAATATTAGAAAAAACAACTAAAGCATAAAGGGAAAGGGGAGAATTTAAAATGGCGAAAGAAAAGTTTGACAGGAGTAAGCCACATGTGAACATAGGTACGATAGGTCACGTGGATCACGGCAAGACTACGTTGACGGCAGCGATTACGAAAGTGTTAAGCAATAAAGGGTTGGCGGAATATGTATCGTATGATCAGGTAGCGAAAGCGTCAGAAGCGCAGGGAAGGAGGGATGGTTCAAAGATAGTGACGATAGTATCGAGTCACGTAGAATATTCTACGGTAAGCAGGCATTATGCGCATATAGACTGTCCTGGTCATGCAGATTACGTGAAGAACATGATAACTGGGGCGGCACAGATGGATGGAGCGATATTGGTAGTAAGTGCGTTGGATGGGCCGATGCCGCAGACGAGGGAACATATATTGTTGGCGAGGCAGGTAAACGTGCCTTCGGTAGTAGTATTTTTAAACAAGTGCGATGCAGTGGAGGACAAAGAATTATTGGATTTGGTAGAGATGGAAGTAAGAGATTTGTTGACGAAGTACAATTTTTCTGGTGATAAGACGCCGATAATCAGAGGTAGTGCGTTGCAGGCATTAGAAGGGAAGCAAGAAGGTGTAGATTCAATAATGGCGTTGATGGAAGCAATAGATGCGACGATACCACTACC
>JAIXMY010000029.1 GCA_020328045.1 Candidatus Endomicrobiellum pyrsonymphae | reverse complement strand
TACATTTGCTCCGCCTGCAAACAAATCAACAAAACAATTTATATCTTTTGGAAACAAAGGTATTATTTGGGGAAGTATTTTATACTTCCCACCGACATAGTTCAATGGTGATTTTATAAAAGTTTCATTCATTGTTTATTTCCAAAAGTCCAATAAATTTTTAATTGCTTCTTTAAATAATTCAGGGGCTTTAATGCCTAAAATCAAACTGCCTTCTTCGTTTAGTAAAAATCCTACTTCAATTTCTATGATTTTGTTTTCTTTACTGCCGTACAAAACAACAGTTCTTGTCACTTTGAATTTGGGATAATATTTTTTAACATAATTCTTTTCAATAAAATCATAATTTTCAAGCTCTTTTATTCCCTCTTGGCGAAATTTATATTTTTTACCTTCAATATTTATCACTTCACTTCTGCCAAAATCAATCAAAATTAAATCAGGTATATGTATAATTTTATCTTTATCACCTGCTTTGTATTTTGCTCTCTCAGAATACTTTGCAAGAGGTATATGATCGCCTTTTGCCGTTATAAAATACCCTTTTTCACTTCCGGCGTGGTTCTCAAAAATAGAATAACCTTTTGTAAAACTTTCAACTACTATATGAACAAAAATAGTTCCTAATTTCTCGCCATCTTTATCGTAGTGCCAATAATCACTATACAGTTCTGCTTTTGGCAACACTAATCCTTTAAGCTGAATCTTTAATTTATTAGCAATAAGTATAAATTTATTATTGCCCTTCATATGTTGGGGTTTTAAGCCGTGTTTTGTAATAATTAAATCTTTATTCCAGCCTAATTTCCTTAAAACGGCGCTAATAATACTTAAAGCTCCAATGTTAGGGTCGTGTGATAAACTATCTGCTTTTATAAGCCTGCCTGATATTTCTATTTTGTCGTCTTTTTGTTTAATGGAAATAGGAACATTGCCTTTTGGAGCAGAACGCATTTTTTTCTTAAAATCTATCAATTCTTTTATTGAATAAAACGGGATAAAGATATCTAAATCTAACTCTTTACCTAAAATTTCAACGCCAAGTGTTACAAGAAGTTTTGTTCCGAATATATTAGTTTGTGTTGGCTTTTTTTCTGCTGAACTTGCAAATTATAAAGCATTATCATTTTAACATCAGGATAATAATAATGTAAAAATACAAATTTAGAACATCTCTGATAAACTCCTGTATTTCTACTCTCGCTATCGTCAGTCTTTGTTTCTTCAATAGCATAAATTGGAGTATCTTTTATTGTCGGTTCTTTATCTTGAAAAAACACAAGAAAATCTACAAAACTTGAATGTCCGCTAACAGTTTTTATAAAAACCTTGCTGACTTTATTACATCTGAGTCCGATGAGTTCATAAGTAAATGAAAATTTGCCATTTTCTAATACAGGTAAAATTCGCAGATTATCAATAAACGCGCAAAACTGTTTATCTGTCGCAAATTTATTTAAAATTTGCTTTAAAACTTCTATTTTGGGGCGCTCTTCCGTCAGTATCCAAAGGTTCATAAAGTTCCTATTTAGTCTTAGTATATTGTTCTACTATTTCTTGTGGATTTTCATAATGTATATTTTTCGCTTGTGTTTGTATTTTCTCTTTTAGATATTCCATTTTATGTTTCCATTCAACTTCTAAAATATCACTCCATTTTCTTACATATATTTTAACTCTACCATTTTTAATGTTTTCTGTTAAGCCTTTCTGAGCTTCTCCGTGATTCTTTGCGTTCTCAATTGCATCATCTATAGTACCGTCATAACCATTTCCAACAAGATAAAATTCCCAATATGTATTTGTAGAATTACAAATAGATTCTTTCATTATTTCAGTAGAATACGACTTAATTTGGTCATATTCTTCTTTGCCAATAATTTTTGATGGTCGTTTAATTTCGATGATAATATTTCTTTGGCAAGTTTCTGTTTCAGATAGTGTTTTGATAAGAAATAAATCAACTTCCTTTCTTGAAGTTGTTGTTATTGGGGGGTCTTCTATTTTTAATACATCTTTTGCATATCTTAACAAAGTGTTCTTTAATGCACCTTCTGTGCTTGCAAACAATCTAAACTGCTCTCCAAAAATCCAAAAATTCTTATCTAGAACCTTTTGCAAGTGTTTAGATTCTAATGTCTCATTTTCAAAATCAAAAACTAACTCTCTTAAATTGTCAATTACTTGTAAACGATTATCTATTTCTTTAATAGTTTTCACAATGTTTGACAGAGTGGTTCTTTGAAGTACTTCTAATAACTCTTTCTTTTCAACCTCGCTTAAATCCTGTAATTGCTCAAGAACGATTTTTACTATATCATTATTTTGTGAGGATAATAAACCTGCGAAAGTAGCACAAATAAATCTTTGTTCTCTTGAATTTCTTCCAATAAATAGACTAGGAGAAATTGTATAAGCAACTTTCAACAGTTCCTTGAAAGACGGCTCATCATATATTCCCATTTCTGTCAAATTGGGAAGTATATGTTCTTTTTCGAATTCTGCAATTATATCATTGAAATTTTTAATCAAGTATGATTTTCTTATACTAATAAGTTTTTGCCTTAATAATCTAATCAAGTTTTTTTTAATTTTCTTTTTAGAACTATCGCCAAATGTCTGTTGACTATCTTCGATGTCATCATCTTCTAATAGGGAAATTTTAAAAAAATCAGATATAATATACACTGAATGAAAAAAATTATCTTTTTGTTTATTCATTCCTGTTGATTGGACTGAAATTTCATTGTTGTTTTCATCAAGGAAGAAAAAACTTGACCATTCTGGTGGTTTGTCTTTCCATATAACAATATTGCCATTTAAAGTAAAATCCTTGATACTTTTTATATCTTCATCATCTGTAAAAACTTCTTTCCCAAAAAAGGATTCATAGCTTATATTAAACCTGCTATCTATTTGTTCATCATTGATAAATATTTTATATCTATTATTCTGTTTGAGAAGCCAACAAAATTCAAGTGCAATCTGTTCTGCAAGAGTTTTTTTATTAAAGAACATATTGCTAAATTTTTCACCTGGACTATGAATAATAACTTTTGTTCCCTTTTTTGGCGCGTTTTCATATTTCTCCGGTTTAACTACAATATCGTTTTGTCTTAATGTTAGTCGTTGCCCCAAACTTAAAATTTCCAAATAACCTGCTATCCAAATAAAAACATATCTTCCTCTGCCATATCTGCCTCTTGGTAAAGATTTCTTTGCTTTCTTATTATTTTCTTCCTGCTTTGTAGAAGTTAAAAAAGTCTTTGTATTTTTTTGTTTTTCAAAATCCCAACCCAATCCATTATCTTCAATAGATATAGAATATATATCACCAATACCTGTTTCTGGCAGAATATAGTTTATTTTTATTTCTGTTGCTCCTGCGTCAAAAGAATTCCACAGATATTCAAATAAGCATTTAAGAGGCTCATATTTATACCCTGCTAACTCTGTTTGAAGAGAAGTGAAAGTAAGTTCTAATTCATTTTTTGACATAATGTTATTTCATACACTATTCTTTTTTTCTAAAATTAAGAGCCTTATCCACAAATGGTTTCATAGCACCGTGAAATGGAGTTTCATCAGAGCAAGCTCTTTCAAATACATTTGATGGATTTTCAGATAAGATAGAAATTATTAAGGCAGACAATGCTTGCGCCATACTTTCTTTATTGATGGTATCAATATCTTGCATTTGATTTTTATATCCTTCAAATGCCTTAGACATTGCTTCCTTGAAAGCATATTTTTCTTCTAGTCTTGCTGCGTGCCCTTGTGCTCTCGCACAAAACCAAGCTAACCAAATACCCGGAAATATAATTGGAAATCTGCTTATTAAATCTATCCATATATTCCCTGTCGAAGTTTGAGTTTTAATGGAGTATATTACTGAAACAATCAACATCATGATACTAACAACAAATCCAACAGTCCAATACAATTTACTCTTGCTTAAAGTTTTTACCTTTTCAGCAAATGAAGAAGCTAATCCAGCAGATGTTGCTCCGGGTAATAAATCAGAAACCCTCTTTTTCAATTCTTCACATTCAGATGTCGATTTTTCTAACTGTTTATGCACAGTTTTATTATCATCTAATAGTTCTTTTGCTTCTTCTTTAAATCCTTCCATTTCTTTACGACTTGATTTTATCGTGCTTATTGTTTCAGATATCGCAGATAATTCTTCTTCTATTTTTTCTTTTGTTTTATTTAATTTTTCAAGTTCAGATTTTGAGGAAGTGAAGATTTCTTTTATCTCTGATTTTTGGCTATTAATTTCTTTACCATACTCCAAAATAGACTTATATTGAGTTTCTTCATTACTTATTTTTTCTGATAAATCTTTTAATGTGGCAATATTTTCTGAATTTCTAAGTTGAATTTCTGCTGGAATTACTGATTTTCTATTTAAGAATGTCAGAGGAAATAAAGATATTAGAAGTTGGTTTAAATTTGTTGTAAATGAACCAAAAAAATTATATTGCTTTGTATAAAGTTTATTTAAATCTGCAAGAGTATTTTTCAAAGAGGTAATCATAACTTGTTTGGATAAAGCATAGGTTTTACCTATGGCGTTATCTTTAGAGTTTTTCAACCACTCTAATACAATCAAAACAACACTGCCAACATCATCAATTGTAATTTCTGTAAGATATGACTTATATAAAGTTGGGTTTGCAGAGCATTGCTCGTAAACCTCTTTCCATTGTTCTTCAATAATCTTAATTCTTTCTTCCAGTTCACTCATACCAATTACCTCGTTTATTTAATGCTCTTTCAGTATATTCTCTATCTCTTTTGTCTTCTCAGTGTTCTTTTTTAAATAGCTACTTGCTTCTGATGATAATTTATCTATCTCTTTCTGAACTTTAGCTGAAACGATTGGGATTTCTATATTGTAAATGTCAGAGAGTTTTAATTTAATCTTAGGTTTTTTGTCATCTGATTTTTTTATATTTTTATCACCCAATATTATAGTATTTTCTTTATGTCTTAAATAGGCCGCAATATAATTAACAGATACATTTAATTCAGGGTTTAATCTTATACAGGTTAGAAAGCCAGAAGAGATTGTTTTATGTGCATCTTCTTTTTGAAAGACAGCAATTTTAAAAATAGTTCCGCGAGAAGATATTAAAATATCGTTGTTTTGTAAAAGATACCTATTTTCCCTGTAATCGGACGTATTATGAAACAAACAATCCTTAAAAAATATTTCGTTGTTTTGAATATATGCCAATCGTATAACTCCATATCAGCCATCTTTACAATCTCGTGAAAGACTATCGTTGGTAAATACAGCTGACCGGCAAATATATCAGCGCATATATCCTTTAATTTTTGTGTTTTCATAATTGGCATTGCATAATTGGCTGTTTTATTAGCCACTGCTGTTCTCGCCATATATGCTACAGATAAGCCTTCTAAAATTTTGTTCGTTGCTGTTATACCTACGGTAATTCTGTGGATTTTAGATGCCTATTACCTACAACAAGAACGAAAATTTATAGGAATATATGAGGATGTTGTTGGATTGAAAAAAATCAATACTGTAAAACCATATGAGATGCCAATAAATCGATACACCGCTAAGAAAGACAGAAAATTTAGTTTATTAAGCACATTGTTTTCAAAAACTATTTTATGGTTTTACATTTTGATTATACTTGAATTTACAATTTTCTACCTTATAGCAAAATAATAAAAGGAGCGTGTTTTATGAGAAAAAGAAGAGTATTTTATAGTTTTCACTATGAAAAAGATGTTATGCGTGCTTCAACAATTAGAAATATCGGAGTGATAGGTGGATTGACAAAAATATGAGTGGTTGCTCTTGCCTTGTTGTTTTAATAGGGGAAGATACGGCTAAAAGAGAGTGGATTAAATATGAGATTAAAAAAGCGTGGGATGATAGGAAAGGAGTTCTTGGTATTTACATTCACAATATCAAATGTGCACGTGAAGAATATTGTTGTCAGGGAAGTAATCCATTTGACTATGTTTCTTTGAATAATGGTCAGAAATTATCTTCGCACGTATACTGCTTTAATCCAAAAGTAAATGATGCTTACAATGATATAGCAAATAATTTAGAATATATGATAGAATGAGCAATTAGTTATAGACAGCAACAAGCTCATTTGATTACGTACGAATAGGTCGGAATGTGTTTTATTAAAAGCAAATCGGAAAATAGAAAATCCAATGAGGCTAAAAATCTAAACATCCAGTAATTTTAGTATGAACTAGGTGTACCCCAAATCGTCAACAATATTTTCGATAATTTTAGTCTTTTTTGTCAATTGTAACTGTCAAAGTCGGAAGAAACAGAAGGAAAAGGAAGAGATTAACTATAAACCTCAACATTGCAGCCAAGAGGATAATGAGGTTAATATTTCGCTGGCTAGTGTGTTCAAAGATGCTCATAAATTGTTTGAAAGTTTGCACTGTGAGCATTAAAGGCAGATTTTAAATTTTGCTGGTTCTAACTTTAAGATGAATGGGAAAGATGTTGAATTTTCAATAAAAAGCTCTTCGATGTAGATAGCAACACATCAAATGGCATTTCGTACATGGCAACTCCGGGACTAGGATTCGAACCTAGACAAAGGGATCCAAAATCCCTTGTGCTACCTTTACACAATCCCGGAATTCTGTGATTTATATATCTGAAAGTTGCGGTTTAAAAGAGATGTCCGTCGTAGAAACAAACCATGTTTCCCAGTTACACTTATTTAAACAGAATTTTACTGCTTCAATTTTAGTATTGGAATCAAAAATTCCAAAAACTGTTCCCCCTGAGCCGGACATAAGACTTACGCAACCTAATTCGTTTAAAACGCTCTTAATTTTTATTATTTCAGGATAATCTGGAAAAACAAACTCTTCAAGCCTGTTAAAACAACTGTTAAAAGCATTTTGCGTATTAAAGGAACCGTCGCAAATCAGGGATTTGATTGTATGAATTCTCACTTGGTTTGTCAAAGGAAACTTGATTTTTTTATATACTCCTGCAGTGGGAATACCAAAACCCGGGTTTACAAGAACTACATTTAGATTATCAATTTTTTTTAACGGCGTAACTATTTCGCCTATACCTTCGCACAAGGCAGTTCCTCCTGTAAGAAAAAAAGGAACGTCTGCGCCAAGCGTTGCTGCAATTTGCTCTAATTCGCTTTTTGTGACTTTTATATTCCACAATTTAACCAAAGCTTCAAGCGTTGCTGCGGCATCGGAAGAGCCTCCGCCAAGACCGGCTTCCATGGGAATTCCTTTTTTTAAGTATATTTTCACACCACTGTCTATATTAAAGCGAGTTTTTACCGCTGTTATAGTTTTATAAACAACATTTGTTTCATCGCAGGCAAGGTTTTTATTGTTGCATTCAAGAGAAATATCTCTGTTTGTAAGTTCAAAAGAAAGTTCGTCGTATAAACTTACTGTTTGCATAATGCTTTCTAGATTATGGTATCCATCCTGTCTTTTATTTTTAATTTCAAGAAAAAGATTGATTTTTGCCGGAGCTTTAAGGTTTATTTTCATTGTTCTGTTGTATCCGTTATTAGCGTAATTTTTGTTACTTCTAATGTTCCCTTTATGTTTAAGTCTGAAGAAACAAATTTAATTTTTGCCGGAATCTTTGAGATAAAAAGATTTTCATGTTTTACAATCTTAACAACTATATTGTTTTGTGAGAATTGTTCTATTAATGCAGTATCCATATTTAATGTTAGTTCTGCGTTGTCTGTAGAATACGTAAGATGTTTCCCGTTTCTCGTTACTTTTGCGTCTGAAAATTGTTTATAAAAATTACCGCTAAATATCTTACATAATTGCGCAACAATATATGATAATTCTCGTGGAATTTCTTCTTCGGCTGCTTTTGGCAATATTGACGCAACGCCGTTTGTTATAGTGAGAGACATTCCTCCAATGACAAACGTTGCTGGAAAATCTATTCTAATGTTTTTGCCTTTAGCATACGTAAACAGAATGTAAAATTTTCTACTGAAAAGGTTTGAGCTTAATTTTGCTTTATATCCTGTTTTAAAAGACAATGTTTTGTCGTAATTACTCTCGCTTCTTAAAAGCATCTGTTTATATAAATCTTCCTGCGGTATTTTTGACTGTACAATATTTAATTTCTTTTTAACATTTTTATCTTGTTTGAAATTGTATGACAATGAATACGCTGACCATGCTTCTTTGTTCTTTTCAAGCGCAACGTAAGTATCTCCTAAATGATTGTATGTGATAGCATCTTGACCAATATGCTCAGCCAATAGTTTTTCGGCAATATCGGGCTTATAAAACGTAGCTAAAAAATTTGTTGTTTGAGGATTATTAGCGTCAAAATTGTTTGCTTTTACTTTGCCAGCTAATTGAAAAACTCTATCGTAGTTGCCTGATTGCCAGTACAGATGTATCAAATCTTTGTACACCATGAGAGCGTTTTCATCCAAAGATATGACTTTTTCATAATTTTTTATTCCGGCATTTATACGCCCTGCTTTTAAATCAAAAGCGCCTTGGAGAAAAATTTTATAAGCTTCATAGTTTGCCGCTAACAAATTTTTGCTCAAAAATAATATACAACTTAAAATCAAAACCGATAATTTTCTGTTCACTTAGATAATTTCCTTAACCAATCGTAGTATTAAAGCATCTTCATTTTTATAATATCTTTTTCTAATGGCTATCTCTTCAAAATTGAAAAGTTTATACAAATTTAACGCTGCAACGTTGCTTTTGCGTACTTCAAGAAAAATTTTGCCTGCAGCTTCCTTTTTTATATCTTCGAGCAGGCTTTTACCTAAAGATTGTTTTCTAAAATCAGGGTTAACGGCTATATCAAGGATCTCTGTTTCGTCTGCGACAGAACTAATTACATAGTACCCAACTACTGTCTTATTTTTAATTAAAATCCTAAATTTCACAGCGCTGTTTTTTGCAGAACTTAAAAACATGTCTTTAGTCCAAGGATTTATGAAAGATTTCTCTTCAATTTTAATTATATCATCTAAAAATTTCTCTTCAAAGTTTACTATTTCCACTATTCATTTTCCATTTTTTATGTGTAGTCAACTAACTTTATATCGGCGCATTTGCATTACGTTAGCTCAAAAAATAGATGCAATGCGAGGCGGACTGACAAAGCAACAGCGCATTCCTCTTGCTAGGAAGTCCAACGACACAGTACGTACGCTATTTTTGGGCTAACCATACGGACTACGTCCTTTTCGGTAAATTTTGCCTGTTTTATTTGGTCAATATGTTCAACTCTCATAAAACGGCTAAAATTTCCTCGAAAATTTAAGTAGCGTAATTGTATCAATATAAAGTTAGTTGGCTATATTGTACAGCATATAAAATTGCTTCTATCATTGCGTTGGCGTCTGCTTTATTTTTGCCGGCAATATCAAATGCTGTTCCGTGACCCGGAGACGTTCTTACAAAAGGAAGTCCTGCCGTTACGTTTACTATTTTTGAAGAGTTAATACATTTTAAGGCTATCATTATCTGATCGTGATACATTGCGCATATCAAATCGAATTTCCCATTTTTTGTTTTGAGCCACGCGGAATCTGCCGGAAGAGGTTCTGTTATATTGATGCCGGCTTTTTTTAGTATTTTATATGCAGGCAATATGATTTCATGTTCTTCTTTACCCAAGATTGAATTGTCGCCCGCATGAGGATTTAATCCACATAAGGCGACCGTTATGTCTTTTTTACCAAATTTTCTTATAAAATTTACGCTTAATTTTACAGTGTCAACAATGTCTTTCGTTTTTAATTCTTTAGATATTCTGGAAATGGGAATATGTCTTGTTATCATAACACTGTGTATTTTACCGCAAGTCATAAGCATTGCTATATTTTCACTTTTTGTGAGTGTTGCAAGCAGTTCTGTGTGTCCCTGATACTTTACATTTGCCATTTTGAACGATTCTTTTGATACGGGCGCTGTAACAAGCGCAAGAGTATTTTTAAATAAGCAGTATTTTACTGCTTTCTCAATGGCGGACACAGCAATTATGCCTGATATTTTTGAAGGAACGCCTAGTTTTATAAAATCACCGACATTGGAGCACTCCACAAACTCAAAAGGGAGGTTGCCTTTAAACGACTTAGGTAAAATTTGCTTTAAACTTTGCTTATCGCCAAAAACGACAGGGCTGCAAATTCTTTTTACAGTCAAAGAATCTACAGCCCTGAAAACTATTTCGCTACCTATACCAGCAGGATCCCCCAAAGTAATCGCTATACGGGGCTTTGCCATGACTTTTTATATTACCAAGTCTTATTTATCTTAATACTTGCTTTTGATTTTAAAGCATTGATGTAATCTGCGAACGCTTCTCTCTCGTTAGCTGTATGTAAAACTGTGGATATAAAGTTTTTAACATCGGCAAAAGTCATATCTTGCTTAGCGCGTTTTTCTTCTACTTTTATAAAATAATATCCGTCATCTGTCCTTATAGGGTCTTTTGTATAATCGCCGACTTTCATTGAAAAAACAATCTCGTTTATAGATGGAGCGAGATCTCCTTTTACAACAATTCCTAAATCGCCATTTCTTGTTTTAGAAACCGGATCTTCAGAGTATTGAGTTGCTATATCTGCAAAAGCCTGTTTTTGGAGTTCTTTTTTTATCGTCGCAATTTTTGACTGAGCTGCTTTTACCGTAGTTTCATCAGCGCCCTTACGACAGTTGACAAAAATTTGTCTCAATCTTCCCCGCTCTGCAGTCGCTCTTTTTATACTTTCGGCAATATCACTCACAAGGGCATCTTCTTCAGGGGAAAGACTCACTTTTGTACCTTTCATCTTCATAACAACCTTATCATAAAGATCTTTCGCTTCGGTTTCAGAAGGCTTTTTAATTTTATGATCTACAAATTGTTTTTTAAGTTTAATCATCGCAATATTTTTGCTAAGCGCCTCTTCAAAATCAGCCATTGTCATGTTTTCTTCTTTCAACTTGGCCGCAAACGCTGAATCGTTTCCAAATCTCTTCTTCTCTCCGTTAACTGCATCTTGAAGTTCTTTCTTTGAAACTTTTATTTTCTGTTTGCTTATTTCTTGCTCCAAGAGAACACTTCCAATCAGACTATTTAAAACAATCTCCTTTAACTCGGTTTCTCTTTGGGCTGTTTGGTTCGAAGCTGGTATGATTTGCTTCCATTGTTCTAAAGCACTGTTAAACTCCGATTCCAAAATAGTTTTGCTGTTTACTACGACCAAGGTTTTATCAACAACGACTTTACTAGCAGCTTGCGATGCTGCCTTATCAACGACAGGTTTATCAACTGCTTGCGACGTTGCCGAAACACACACTGCTACAAATACTACCAACATCAATCCTGCAACAAATTTTTTCATGTTGTATGCCCCTTTTTAGATTTAAAGCGACGTAATCTTATTTTGACTTTCATCCACAGAAATAGGTACTGCAATGTCATAGTTAACTTCAACTCCAAGTTTCCATCATTTTCGAGCAAGCCGTGCGTCAAATCTATCCTTTTTCAAAGTTCTTTTGATTCTTTCCTTTGCTTCGTCAAAGAGATATTGTAGGAAGTTTCTGCTCTGAAATTTTAAGCATTACTGTGATATCCATACGGAGATTCAACAACGCCTGACATTTCATTATTTTTAAGACTTACAACCATATTTCCAAATTCCGGTACTAAAGCACCTCCTCTAAGTAATTTGATAAGCCCCATGTTTGCGACAGAACCTGTACCTTGAGAAACTTCTTTGGCTACTCTTTCAAAAGATTCGCTTCTTCGGAGTCTTTCATAAGCATTTTGAGTGATCTGTATGTCCGAGACGAGAATATGTCTTACCATATAAAGTCACAGGATTCTCAAACGAATCTTTATTACCGTCACAATACTTTTGAATATCTTCGTCTGCGGACTTTATCTTTTCATGAACCTCTTCAATCGCACGTTTCTATGAGCAAATCATTCTTATAATCGCTAAACCGCTTATCTTGTTCCTCATTAAAATCACTTACTGCTTTTTATATTCGACCCGTTTTTCAATTCTTTCTCTCTTAGCTACTTCCCTGACGATTGCTTCTCCAACAACAGCATCGATAAACCGTTTTCTTCCCAAAGGCGCCGTCGCATATTTTTGATATACGATAGTCACCAGCAATAAACTCCTCCAACCGAACACACCGGGAATTTTACAAATTTATTTCACGTTAGTCAACTTTCTTGAAGACTATCCGTCACCGCAACTGGCGTCACAAAGTTAAAATGGACTGTTTTTGAAAGGAGCGCATGTTCCAATACCGATTTCCCAAACCCTTTATGGAGTTGTCCTGAGGAGCGGCAACCTTATCTCATAAAAAAAGCAACTGCAAACAACGCTAGAAACATTTTTTTTATTTACATCTTACTTTTTTATTTAAGGCATTTAATCCTTACAACTGAGAAATTTTACAATGTCTATTCTTAGCTTACCAAATCCATTATCTTTTTTTGCGCTGACAGCAAAAACATTTACTTTATCTATTCCAAAACATTCTGCAGCTTTGATTTGTATTTCATCCTCAGTAATGCCTTTAGGCATTTTATCGCATTTATTTGCAACAATTTTAAACGGAACGCTATAATCACTAAGCCAATGAGCCATATCAAAATCTAATTCTGTAGGGCCTACGAACGCGTCAACAATGATATAAACTACTTTCTTGCTTTTTCTTTGGATAATACACTCTTCTATCATCTTGTTCCAAAGATCTTTTTCCTGACGACTTACCCTGGCAAATCCATAGCCCGGCAAATCTATTATCCATTTTCTCATTGCAACGCTATAAACGTTTATGCTTCTTGTTCTTCCCGGTGTTTTTGACGTTCTTGCAAGATTCTTCTGCGAACACAAGGCATTTATAACGCTACTTTTGCCTACGTTCGATCTTCCTGAAAGAACAATTTCAACGACGCTTTGTGGCAAAGAATCTGCTTTCGAGGCGCCTCTAAAAAAAACTGCTTTTTCTAACACGCAATTAATCTCTCAACTTTGACAAAAGTCTTAATACTTCAATATAAAGCCATACAAGTGTTATCATAAGAGAAAACGCGCTATACCATTCCATATATTTAGGAGCGCCATACTGTACGCCCTGCTCAATTAAATCAAAATCAATAATAAGCTTTAAAGATGCAACAATAACTATCGCAAGGTTAATAACAATACCTAGTCCTGAGGAATTGTGCAGATACGGAAAACTTCCTGCTCCGAAAAGATTTAACAATAAATTCACTATATACACAAGGGCTATCGCTAATGTTGAAAATATCACAACTCTTTGAAATCTCGGCGTTGCTTTAAGTATTCCGGTTTTGTAAGCAGCTAACATGCAAAACAAAACGCAAACTGTTAAAAGAATCGCATTTACTACGATCCCCGTATGCGCTTTTTCAAAATATAAAGATATTGCTCCAAGCGCTAAACCTTCGCATATAGCGTAAATCGGCGACAAAAAGGGGGACGCTGCTTGTTTAAATATTGAAATCATTGCCAAAACAAAACCGCCAAGCAATATAGGCATCACCAAAGGCGTTATTACATTAGGGTGCGTCCACGAATAAAATGCGCTTGCCGCAAGCAGTACCCACAAAATTATACTTTTATTTATTACTCCAGACATCGTCATAACTTCATTACTATTTACAGGCGACTGAAAAACACTATCTTTTAAAAGCGGGTTACTCATACTATCCTCCAATAATTAATTTATACGCTAATTTTAGAATTTCTCTCTCACTGCTAAAATAAAGCGTTTTTTCTGCACGACTTATGTCTGCTCATTCTATTTTTAGATACTTCATTTTATCAAAACTTGACGGCTCTTCAAAAGCAATCGCCACGCCTTTCATTATATAAACGTTTCCATGTCTGAAATTAATAATAAATTTAAGATTTTTAATTCCTGCTTCTTCTAAAATCTCTCTCCTTACAGTTGCTATTTCAGTCTCGCCATTTTCAACATGCCCTTTTGGAAACCCCATTTTTCGCTTATTTTCGATAGGACAAGCAAAAATACGGGATTGTTGTTTTCCATCTTATAAATCACAGCGCCGCATGAAAATTCTTTTAACATTTACAAACTTTTTCCTACTTTATTAACCACTTATCAACCGCACCGAAGCAGCACACTGTAAGAGAATATTGCACACTGCAATCATTTCATTTTCTGGACTGTTTTGCAAATATTTGTAGGTTTTCAAGCTGTTTTCTTATCAGTATTATAACAAATTCTCTTGGAAACAAAATCATTCCAAATATTTTTGTAATTTATCAATCCATACGGGACCATCATGCGACCTCTCTGAAAATTTGTTTATAAAATCATCTTTTTCTTTTTTTAGCTCGCTATCATTTGGACTGTTCTTAATATACTTCACCACTTCTGTTATTATTATTTGGGGTTCAAAATCAAAATATTCGTTATTCATGCTTAAAGTTTTTACAATCTCAAATACTTTCCTTGTGTAGTTGGGTAAATCTTCTAACAGGACTTCTTTAATCAGAGCCATATCCATACAAATTTTATGATTTACAATTAAATTATGAATCTGCTCGATAGCCCATTCTCTTTCAAAGCGCTTACAGCTATACCACAATTGAAACTGTTCTAGCGTTTTGTCGTTAACGTCCCCTAATTTGGTTTCCAACCAATCCCACAATTTAGATTCTTTTAACGTTTCAGCATCGGCAGCTCCTAATTTTGTTTTTTCTTTTTCTATCAACCAATCCCACAATAATTTAAATCTACCAATAATTTCTTCAGAAACTTTACTATCTTTCAAATAGTTTCCAATAAAGTTAATAAACGAAAGTTTTTCCAAAGCGTTTTCGGGTTTATCAAACAATAATTTTATAATCTCATCGTCTAAATCAATTTTTCCTGTCGCGTAATATACGGCAATATGCTCGCCGGTATTTCTTACTTCTTGTTTGTATGGCTTATTCCGCGACAGGAAAAATTGATTTAGACGATGAGATTATAAAATTATTGTTTGATAAACCCGAAAACGCTTTGGAAAAACTTTCGTTTATTAACTTTACTATCTTTCAAATAGTTTCCAATAAAGTTAATAAACGAAAGTTTTTCCAAAGCGTTTTCGGGTTTATCAAACAATAATTTTATAATCTCATCGTCTAAATCAATTTTTCCTGTCGCGGA
>JAIXMY010000095.1 GCA_020328045.1 Candidatus Endomicrobiellum pyrsonymphae | reverse complement strand
TTATGCGTAAGCTACTAGTCATTATTAACAATTGTTGTAAGCAGTATTACCTTGATAAAGCTTATATGCTCACTTAATTATACCTTTTTTCAAGGATCTCTTATACCACTTTTTTCAGTGGGTTGATAAAATGACGAAGCAATCCAGCCATAGTCAACTAACTTTATATAGATGTTCACGTTGAAAAAAATAATACAACACAAATAGTATCGCAGCAAAAATGGGAAGCTTCCGTAGGCGTATTTGTTGACTCTTCAAAAGAATCTGAGACTAGTCAACAGACGGTACAGCAACCTGCGCAACAGGCAGTTCAGCAACAGGTTGCGCAACAACCTATGCTCCCCCCCCTAATCCAAGCCTGTTCAACAAACAGCGCTAAATGTAATGCCTTCTAATCTTGATTTAGAAGTTACATTCAACAAAGCCAATATAAGTTATAAAAATAAAAAATATGAAATTGTTTTAGAAGATTTGTCAAAAATAATTTCTCAAGGTTCAAATTACACGAAAGCATACTTACTTAGAGCAAGCATCTATCAAGAATTAAACGATAATGATAAATCTTTGCAGGATTTAAATAAATCAATAGAACCGTCGCCATCTTTATTTATGGCGTATTTAAAGAGAGCTGGAAATTTATTTCTTGCAAAACAAAGATGATCAACCTCCTATAGATTTTGGTAAAATCATTAAGTTAAATCCTAAACTTGGCGTAGCCTGTATTGGTATTGCAAAAGTATATGCAAAAAAAGGCGATAAAGCAAAGGCGGTTGAAAATTATAATCTTGCAAAACGATACGATTTAAAATATGCAAAAATTGCCGATGCGGAAATAAGGACATTATTCAATCAATAATTAAGATAATTAATGGTAAAAGTATCATAATGAAAGACAACGAAAAATAATAAAATATGAAGCGAGGGCGCTCACCGGCAAGAATTTTTGATACTTTTGTTTTGTCTGACAAAAGTATGGGAAGACAGTGCTATCTTACTTTAAAAATCTTATGCATTTGTACCATAAGATGCGCATTATTTGTAATTTTTTGAACTTCGGTATAGAACTTGTATAGATTTTGTATTTCGGGTTTGTTTTTGTCAATGGAAGGTTGAAGAATAAAAGGGATTTCTTTTGAAATGTCTTTTATTATGTTTGCGGATTTTTTTATTTCTGAAATTGTTGTATTTTTAGTTATAACGCATTTAGTAAAAGCTTGGCATGATGCTTTGTTTTGAGCAATTTTTAAAAAAGTTTTATGTTCTTTCCAAAAAGTTTTATTGGATTCTGACGGTAGTTTAAAATCCATTGAAATTGTATCGCAAAATTCTATGACTTGTTTTAGTTTTTTTGGCAATGTACCGTTTGTTTCAAGATAAATACTAAATCCTTTTCTTTTTAATTTTGGCAATAATACTTCTAAAAAATCAGCATACATCAACGGCTCGCCGCCTGTAAAAACAACTGATGGTTTTCCAAAAACAAATTTTTTTTTATTCTCTTTATATAACAAATCAATTTTGTTTATTACTTCGTCAACAGTTAAATATTTTGCTTTTTTAGATATTATTGTTGAATATATGGTATCGCAATAGTTGCATTTGAGATTACATCCGGAAAAACGCACAAAAATTTGAGGTAACCCTGTATATAAAGCTTCTCCTTGAAAAGAGAAAAAAAGTTCATAAAAAGGGGCTCGCGCTTTATGCAATGGCAGGGTCATTGAATTTTGCCTCTTTAAAACCTTTTGCTCTTAGCTTACAAGAATCGCACTTCATGCACGGTTTTTTATAACCGTTATAACATGTCCATGTGTTTTTATAAGGGACATTTAACTTTGTCCCGAGTTTTATTATCTGCGCTTTATTTAGTTTTAGAAGAGGAGTTTGAACGGTTATTTTTGTTTTAAGAGCTTTTAAAACACTGTTATATGCTTTTATAAAGTTAGGAGTACAATCCGGATAATTTGAAAAGTCTATAGCATTAACGCCTATAAAAATTACCTGCGCGTTAATGGACTGCGCAAGAGACAATGCGTAAGAAAGAAATAATGTGTTTCTTCCGGGAACGTAAGTTGGAGGAATTGTTTTGGGTAAAACTTTGTGAACGGGAACTGGTTTGTTTTTATTTGTCAACACGTCGTCAGACCATGGGAGGTTGATTTTAATAATGGAGTATTTGACTTTAACAGTCTTTGCAATTTTGACAGCAGACTTAAGCTCTTTATTGTGTTTTTGACCATAATCAAACATCAAACAACTGCATTTGTATCCTTTAGATAATGCGCAATATAAAACTGTTGTAGAATCTAATCCTCCAGAAAATAAAATTACTGCTTTTTTATCTTTTTTCATTTTTTTAATCCTTATAAATAGTTGCCGAGGATGATTCACTTTCCCGAACTTCCACTTCGCAGACTTTTGCATTTTCGGTTTCCATGTTTTGAAGCTGTTCAAAGATAAACGATGCTATATTTTCTGCTGTGGGATTAATTTTATCAAAAGGAGATATCTCATTTAAAAATTTATGATCTAAATAAGCAATAATATCGTCCAAATGTTTTTTTATATCAGTAAAGTCTATCAGCATACCTGCATTGTTCAATTTTGTTCCAAAGAAAGCCGCTCTTATGCTCCAATTATGTCCATGCAAATTTTCACATTTACCCTTATATTCTCTTAAGCAATGAGCTGAAGCAAATCTTTTTGTAACTGAAAGTTTATATTTCATATTTACTCCATTTCTATTTTTTTTACATCTGATATTTTTTTAGAAAAAAACCTTCTGCCTATTGTCTTAAATTTTTTAGGATTATCGCTTACATAAAATTTTAAAAAATTTTTCTGTTTGCCGTCTGCAAGTAAAAATTTTTGATTTAAAACATTTTTTACTTCATGGGTCGTAGCTTTTGCAGAGTCTATAAGAACTATATTCTTATTTATATTTTTCTCTAAAACTTTTCTTAAAAGAGGATAATGTGTGCAACCCAAAACAAGAGTATCAATGTTTTTATTCAGAAGAGGCTTTATATATTTTTGAACTATACTGTTTGTAATTTCACTATTAGTCCAACCTTCCTCTACGAGCGGCACAAATAATGGACATGCCTGTTGATATACGTTAGTTTTTTTAATTTTATTTATTTCTTTTAGATAAGCTCCACTTTGTACTGTTCCTTCTGTGCCTATGACTCCTATTTTTTTATTTTTTGATACATGTACGGCGGCTTTTGATCCGGGTTCTATTACGCCTATAACAGGAACTTTTAAGGTTTTTTGTAAAATCGGCAGAGCAAAAGCTGATGCTGTGTTACATGCTATAACGATTAGCTTCACTTTGTGTTCTATTAAGAAAGCGACTATTTCTTTTGA
>JAIXMY010000028.1 GCA_020328045.1 Candidatus Endomicrobiellum pyrsonymphae | reverse complement strand
GGAAAAGTTGTTTTTTCCGGATGGCAGTCGGGATACGGCAATGTAATAGTCGTAGATCACGATCATAACTATAGAACAGTTTACGGACATCTTGCTAAAAGTCTTGTAAAAAAAGGCGATTTTGTAACTAGAGGACAGAACATTGCAAAAATGGGCAACACAGGCACGTCAACAGGCTCCCATGTACATTATGAAGTACATCTTAAGGGCAGAACAATCAATCCAAAACTATATCTAACAGGTTATTTTTTCAGTCAAGCCAAAAAAGGAGTAATCAAGTATGATTAAGAAAAAATCTAAAAGTTTGCTTGACTCTGTTGAATCTCTTATAGGACATAGCGCAACTGTTGAAGGCACAGTTAAAACTGATAAGACTGTACGCATTGATGGTAAAATTAATGGCAACATAATAGCTGGTGGTGTGATTGTTGGAGAAAAAGCTGAAATAACAGGCGAAATCGATACAAAAGTAATTGTAATCGCCGGACTAATAAAAGGAAACATTAACGCTTCGGAAACAATAGAAATTTTACCTCAAGCAAAAGTTTTTGGCGATATAAAAACAAATATATTGACTATTGCCGAAGGCGCTCATTTTTACGGGAATTCTTCAATGACGATAAAAGAAACTACAGTCGACTAACCTTATAATGGAGAGAAACTGGAATGATGAATTTTTTTAGAAAGTACATGCGTGTAATTTTGATTGTAGCATTAACTGCTTTTATCTGTGGCACTTTTTTAGGAGCGGGGTCTTATTTTTTTGGTCCAAAAATTGATTATGTAGCAAAGGTAAACGGCGCAAAGATATCTATGCGGCTGTACCGTGCGTACTATGCAATGTATTCGAATGCAATAGAAATGTATTATAAAACAACGGATGAATCTCTGTCCGAGCAAGACATAAGAGAAGTAAAAATAAGAGCTATTCAAGATGCTTTGGTACAGGATGAAGTTTTTTATCAGCAAGCTAAACTTTACGGCATTGTAATAACGGATGAAGAGTTGAAAACAGATTTACAAAATTCAGTGGCATTTCAAGATAACGGCGTTTTCAATAAAAACAAATATATGACATTTTTAGCGTCTATACATATGAAGCCCAGGGAGTATGAGTCTTTAAGAAAAAAACAAATTGCCGGAAATAGAATCAAAATGATGATTGATTCTTCTATAAAAGTATGGAGTTATGAACTTGACGAAACTGCTAAACAAAATCCGCAAATAACAAAAACTGCTATACTACAATCAAAAATAGATGCTGCATTAAACGAATGGTGTTCAGGCGTTGCCAAAAATTCTGTAATAGTAAGAAACGACTTGATTTTCAAACTTTAGGATTGATGTTAAACTTTTTTAATTCTTTGGCAAGTTTTATGCAAGGTAAACCGACAACCGTGTAGTAGTCGCCGAAAATTTTTTCAACAAAATTGTCATCGGCATCTTGGACAGCATAGGATCCTGCTTTATCCACATGCTTTCCGAAGAACTGTTTGAGTGTATTCTCAGGCAGTTTTTTCATTTTAACGCAAGCAGTATCATAAAAGATAGATTTTTTATTATTTTGAATAATCGCAACACCGGTATATACCTTATGAGTACTTCCGTTTAATTCTCTTATTATTTCTTCAGATTCTTTTTTGCTCTTGGGTTTGCCGACAATTTTACCATTTAAAACAACAATGGTATCTGCCGACAAAACCAAAAAATTCGGATACTGCTTAGCAACGCAAGATCCTTTTCTATATGCGAGTTCTTTTACTACGTACGAAGGTTTTACAAGAGTAGTGTTTTCGTCAGCACCACTTGGAACAACTCTAAACAATACACCCCATTGTTTAAGCAAGGAGATTCTCCGAGGAGAAGACGAAGCAAGAATAATTTCTTTATTTGATGAGGTGTAATAAGATAGCTTTTTGAGCATGAAGTCTATTTTCCGCTTGCGTAAATATTGAAGATTCATATTTATCCATAATTTCTGCAGTAATTTCTTCTCCTCTTAACGCTGGAAGACAGTGAAGAACAATACATTTTGAAGAAGCTTTTTTAAGAAATTCGATATTTACTTGATAAGGAGCAAAAATCTTTTTTCTCTTTTTTTCTTCCGATTCAAAACCCATAGATGTCCACACATCTGTATATATTACATCAGCATCTTTTGCTGCGCTAATATCGCTTGTAATTTTTATTTCAGCGCCCGTTGAAGCGGTATATTTTAAAGCTTTGTTCAAAATCTCTTTTTTTGTTGAATATCCTTCTGGAGAAATTATAGTTAGATCAAGACCTAACACAGCAGCTATAGCAAGAAGCGAATTGGCAATATTATTGCTATCGCCTGTAAAAACAATTTTAATTTTTTTTAAAGCTTCGATTGTTTTCGCTTTATGAAACTCCATGACAGTCATAATATCTGCCAAAATTTGGCAAGGATGTTCGTAATCTGTAAGACCATTTATAACAGGAATTGTAGAATACCTTGCAAACTCTTCTACATCTGTATGGTTAAAAGCCCTTATCATAAGACCATCCAGAAAACGCGATAAAACAAGCGCTGTATCATGTATGGATTCGCCTCTTGATCGCTGCATTTTTTCAACATTTAAAAATATAGGCGCGCCGCCAAGCTGCACCATAGCAACAGAAAAAGAAACCATCGTTCTCGTCGAAGGTTTTTCTAACAAAATCCCCAAAGTTTTGCCCTTAAAAACATCAAGATATTTCTTTTTGCCTTTAAGTTCGATTGCTTTGTTTAGTATTGCTTTTATTTCTTTTGCTGGTAAATCGTAAATTGATAGTAAATCTTTCTTTGTCATGATTTTATCCAAAACCTTCCTCTACTTGAATGAGCTCAGATTTTACAATAACTAAACGCTTAAAGCAAATTTATGTAGTGTTCCATAACATATTGAACTTTTGTCAAACAAAGGCAAACGTATTAAAACAACGACGAACTTTTAATAAAATGGCATATTTCTATATATAAAATCATCTTTTTGCGGTTTCACTATAGATTTAATTCTAAACGGCAAAAAAGTCCAAATAGAAATAAAAAATGTTTCTAAGAAATTCAAGAGTCATAATCAGACTTTGAAGTTTTTAAAGGTGTTAATTTAGAGATAGAAAAAGGCAAAATTTTCGGCATGTTTCAGCGGTTCCGGCAAATCTACGCTTAACAGATATTTAGATTTGGTAAACGCCGGAAATATTCGCGTCGAACCGATGGGTATATATTCTGATAAACATAAATCTTTTTTTTTGATCTTCCAGACAATGCAAAAATTTCAATTGTCAACGATAGTTCAAACGAATACAGAGCGCTAAATTTGCTTAGGGAAACCCGAGTTTGTAAAACTAAAACAAACTATTTCTCATCACACCGCAAGCATTCGCGATGTGATGTTAAGACATACATAAAACCTATTAACCTTTTAAATTTTGCAACTCATCTTTTGCCTGTATCCCTATAATAATCTATCATAAAGAGTTTTAATATTTATATAGAAACTCTAATAAACATCTTGAAAAAGCAATCAAATACTGAAAATCTACCAATAAAACAGTCTTCGAGCTAACAGGTAGCATCGAAGACTGATAAAAAGTTGCTTTTTATTGCGCTACTCCTTGCGTAGCTACTTCTTCTGTAGAATTTGTCATCACATCCTGCGAACTTTCTTCTCCGGCAACTGCTGTTGTTGCAGGAGTCCCCTGTTCTTTCTTGTTGCATGCACAAGCTACAAGTGAAAAACCAAAAAATGCTGCAAAAGCTACAACCAACACAATTTTCTTCATCTTTACCTCTCCTTTACGAAGTCCAACGCCTCGTTTAAAAATCCAACATGCTATCTATTTACTTTTTAGTTTTTATCATAAATCCTACGATAGCATTTGCTCTTTGCCTATACAAATAACTCCTGCTTCTGGAACCCCTTCTACTTCCTTATATCTCTCTTCACACTTACTCTCGGGTCGCGCTTCAGCCACTACTAACATACTTTAGAATACTACTAGCAACAACAAACCACAAATACTTTCTTCATCTTCACATCTCCTTTAAACAATTAACAACGCACAGTGATTCTATATCTTTTAATAAATTTTTGCAAATCTATAGTCAACTGTAGCACAACAATCAATACCTCATCATTTAACATGAGTGTGCCTTCGCATTCGTATAGAACATAAAATACCGATGGCGCACAACGATGAAAAAATGGAAGATCCTCCGTAGGAAAGAATTAGTAGCGGCATTCCGGTTACAGGCATCATACCCATAGCCATACCTACATTGATTACAACGTAAAATGTAAACATTGTAGCAAGACCAGTCGCTACAAGAGAACCATATCTATCACGAGATTCTTTTGCTATTACAAGTGCGCGCCAAATAAACATAAAATAGAGAAGAAGCGTAAGCTGCGACAAAATCCACCCACCTTCCTCTCCTATTACAGAAAAAATAAAATCCGTATGTTGTTCCGGGAGAAAACCGAGTTGTGTTTGCGTACCCTTCTTAAAACCTTTTCCCGTAAACTTGCCTGAACCTATAGCTATTTGGGATTGTATTATATTATAACCTGAACCTCTTGGATCAACATTGGGATTTAAGAACGCTACAAATCTTTTTCTTTGATAATCTTTTAATGATTTTTCGACAGAGATAGACGCTAAACAACCAATTATTATTGCCACGCATAAAACAACAGTATAAACAATAGGAATCTTAATCCTTAATTTCCAAAAAAACCACCAGATTCCTATTATCAAAGTTAATATCGCGACAATTATATAAAACTCGCCACTGCCTGTTTGTAAAAAATTTAAAATATTGATTGGAACTATTTCACTTTCTAAAAACTTCATCTGTATATTTAAAAAGGTTTTAGCAAGAGGAATGCCTACAGCAAAACCACCTAAAATTACTATACATCCTAAATAAAACGGATTAACGCCTATAATAAAAAGAAGAACCAAAGTTACAGGGAAATAAGATAACGTTGAAGAAAAATCAGGCTGCATCATTATAAGTATTAAATGTCCAGTCAATATTGTAAATGCTGAAAGCAAAAAATACCATTTCTTTACTTCGTTTGTTTTTAAATCGAGAACCGCAGATAATGTTAAAATAAACATTATTTTTGCAATTTCTACAGGCTGAAAAGAAATAAAACCAAAATCAAACCAGCCTTTTGTTCCTCTTTTAACAGATCCAAAAATTAGCACGGAAATCAAAAGAGCCAAGGATAAAATATATACAAATTTAGATAGATATTTATAATATTGATAATTAATGCTTGTAAGCAACAGAAGTCCTACAAGACCTATCCCAGATGCCAAACATTGTACAGAAAGATATCTAATCGATGTTCCGTAGTTAACACCGGCAGAATATATTGCGCCAAAACTTATAATCATTAACAATGCTGTTGCAAAAATAAGCCACCAGTCTATATTAGAAATAAGATGTTGAAAAAAGTTTTTTTCTTGAATCATTTCTTAGCTTCCCTGTTTTCTTCTTGCAAAACTTCTAAATTAAAATAAGCTTCATATATTTTTCTGCCTATAGGTACAGCATTTATTCCGCCTCCGCCACCATGTTCAACAATAATTGCTATTACAAGTTCAGGATTATCGGCCGGTGCATAAGAAACAAACCATGCATGATCTTTTCCTTGCGGATTCTGCGCCGTTCCTGTTTTACCTGCAACTTTAATACCCGGAAGGTTACATCTTCTTCCGGTACCATTTTCAACTGTTTCTAAAAGAGCTTTATGAAGAAGCGTCCAAGTATTATCAGACAATTTTAACTCATCACCAAGCTCTAACTCATGTTCATACACTTTGTTACCACTTAAATCTATGACTCTATCAACTATATAAGGCTTATGATGTATGCCCTTATTTGCAACAACAGACATCATATGCGCCATTTGCAGAGGCGTTGACCAAAGAGCTCCTTGCCCTATAGAAAATATTACAGTATCTCCCTGAAGCCAAGGCATTTTCACTTTTGTTTTTTTCCATTCAGGATTAGGAACAAAACCTTTTTTTTCGTTAGGTAAATCTATCTTTGTTCTTTGCCCCAAACAGAATTTTTTTGCATATCTCTCAAGATTTCTCACGCCAAGCTTAAGTCCTAATTGATAAAAATAAATATTGCACGATTGCGCAGTTGCGGAAATAATATTCATTTTTCCGTGACCTAGTTTGTTCCAGCAAACATAATGCCTATCTCCGAGCTCAAAATTACCTGTACATTCCACGATCTCTGAAGGATCAATATTTAATAGATCTACAGCCGCGGCAAACGTTATTATTTTGAAGATAGATCCGGGAGGATAAAGAGCTTGCAATGCCCTATTAAAAAGAGGAAGTCTTTTATCCTTTAAGTACTTGCCAAATTCTCTGTTGCCAGCCACATTTATATCAAACCCTGGACATGATGCCAACGCTTTTACAGCCCCTGTTTTTGCATCCAAAACTACCGCTGCGCCAATACCTGTATCGCTATTGTTTAACGCATCGTAGGCCACTTGTTGAAGCTTTAAATCTACTGTCGAGTAAACGCTTGCCCCGATTTCAGGAGCAATATATTTAAACGCTTTCACTTGATAACCTCTTGCATTCACTTCTATCTGCCAACCGCCATCTTTTCCTTGAAGATATTGATCATAAGTCTGCTCTATACCTCCTCTGCCTATATAATCTCCCATTTTATATCCGTGTTCTGCCAAGTCCTCAATTTCATCAGACCTTACTTCGCCTGTATAACCTATTATATGGCTTATAACTTCGGGAGAACAATAAACACGACTAGATTCTTTTGCAACGGCAACGCCTTTTAAACTTAATTTTTTTTCCTGTAATTTAAACATCTCTTCCATTGAAAGATTGTCAGCAAGCTTTATAACTCTACCGAATCTCCAATTTTTATCTATTGTAGGTTTGATTTCTCTTCCTAAAATTTTGTTCAGCTCTTGTATTACTTGTTCTGAAGGCTTTAAATGACGCTCATATGGGTGGTACAGCGCAACGTACGTAAATTTATTTTCAGCAAAAGGTAAGTTATCTGCAGAATATATTATTCCACGCGGAGCGCGTTCGTGAGTGTTATGTATCCTTTGCTGTTCAGAAATATCTCTGTATTTATTACCTTTGATAATTTGGAGATAAAAAAGACGTATGGACAAACAAACAAACAAGAACATAAAAAACACAAGAATCGTCTTGTGTTTTTTGAGAAAATTCTCATAAGCGCTTTTATCTTCTCTCTGCCACACCATCTACGTTTCCCTTCCCATATAGTCGATTAGAAAATCAAGTATATAGAACACCATAGGAGCAATTATAACCGTGACAATAAGTCTCATGGTTCCTTGAAGAGTAATAAAAGTAAATGATGTATGGCTACCACCGTTTGGAAGAATATAATAAGTAAAATTAAATCCTAACCAATATATAATATTTGAAAATAACACTACAACACACTGCGTAGAAATTTTATCCCTGTCAAAATTTTTACCGAGAAGTCCCGTAAAATATCCCATGGAGGCAAACATTATAGCTCTAACCCCAAAGACATTAGGCGAAAATACGTCCCACGTAAGTCCTAGCAAAAAACCGAGTATTTGAGCATTTATTGTTCTTTTTGAAAGACCAAGATATACAATAAGGATCAATATAAAGTTTGGAAAAATACCACAAATATTAAGATACTTGCCAAATGAAAACTGAAGCAAACAAAAAACGATATATAGAAAAATATAAAATATTAACTCTTTCATTTTGTCTCCGGCTTAGGAACAAGAATAACAGCGTCGTAAAGTGTATGAGCTTCAAAAAAAACTTCTGCCGTAGCGACTTTAAAATCAAGCGATGACTCGTCCATTACATCTTTTATGACCCCAACGGGCATATCTTTTTGAAAAACTGAGCTTAACTCGCTTACAACAAGTTCGTCACCGGGGTTAACATCTGACCCGTGGGCAATATACGTTATTTTTAATAGGTTTGAATCAAACCCTTCAGCAAGACAGTTAATATCTTTACCTTTAATTTCTACAGGAAGTGCATAAATTGGATTTGTAATCAAAACTACTTTGGCTGAGCTTTTATGTGTCTCTATTATTCTGCCAACAGCACATAGTGTATTTTCATCTTTATTAAACATTGCAACCGGGAGATCATTGTATAAACCGTCATCTGAGCCTTTATCTATAATCAACCACTGATACCACTCGCTAGTCTCTCTAACAGAAATTTTTGCAAAAACAGACATTGTGTTTGGAATACTTTTTAATTTTAAGAGGTTTAATAGGCTTTTATATTCTTGAGACATTAACTCGTAATTACGAAGTTTATCGGAAAGTTCTTGATTTTTTTGTTTGTACGCAATATTTTCTTGACGCAGATATGTTACTGCCTTAAGATTGTCGGCAAAATTACCCACTGAACGGAAAATAAAATTTGCCGCGTTTAAATTAGGATAAGCAATGTGGTAAATAAAATTTTTTATAAGACTTACAGATGCAGTGAACCTGCCGATTATAAAAGACAATCCAATTAATAGAAAAATTACAAAAATAATAGTTTCATGTTTTGATTTTTGATTTTGGTACATTTTATAAGACTCAGCGAAAAGTAAGTATCTAGAGTCGACTAACTTTATAAAACAGAAACTCTACAGTTTTACTCAGACAAAACGCATGAAAAGCACCTTGCAACGAAATGGGGCGACATATAACACGTCTCGGAACGACAAAAAAATTATAGCGCTGTATTCTTCACTTCGTTCAGAATTGTTCCCTTAGCTGTTCCCTAACATCAATGCGAGAACAATGCCTCATCAATGCCTAACGGCATTGTCACTCTCTCATACCTCGACGGCTTCGCCGTTATTTCTCGATTAAGGCATCTCGAGGGCAAGCTACTAGGAAAGAACGACCTACTTTGAAGACACGGGAATTACTACAATCTTCACAATCTGTCCCCAAAGCGCTACCATCTTATGAAGTCACTTGACTATATATTTCCCTTTTTGGATCTTCTAGACTTTTTGATATTATCTAACTCTTCTAAATATACGCCTGTCCCTCTTACAACACAAGTTAGAGGATTGTCCGCACGATTTACAGGAAGTTCAGTTTCTTGCGCCAGTAACTCAGGAAACCCTTTTACAAGAGACCCGCCTCCGCTTAATATTATTCCACGATCTATAAGATCTGCAGAAAGTTCTGCAGGAGTTTCTTCAAGAACATTTTTTACAATATCTACTATTTTTTTGATAGGATCCGCCAATGCATCTCTAATCTCTCCAGATGTAATCTTAACAGTTTTAGGAAGACCTGTAAGCAAATCTCTTCCTTTTACATCCATTGCTAATTCTTCTTCGAGCGGGAACGCCGAACCTATTTTCATTTTGACCGATTCTGCTGTATTTTCACCGATCAGAAGATTATATTTACGTCTAAAATACTGAACTACCGCTTCATCCATCTTATCGCCTGCAACATCAAGAGACTTTGCCACAACCATTCCGCCTAGCGATATAACGGCTACTTCAGTCGTACCACCGCCAATATCAACTATCATGCTTCCTTCCGGATCATGTACAGGTATGCCCGCCCCTATTGCAGCAGCCATCGGTTCGTCAATAAGATAAACTTCTCTAGCGCCTGCCTGCTCCGCAGATTCTCTTACGGCTCTTCTTTCAACTTCAGTGATCCCTGAAGGAACGCCTATAACTACCCTGGGATGAAGGAGAGTTTTTTTATTGTGAACTTTTTTTATAAAATACCTGATCATTTTTTCAGTTGCTTCAAAATCTGCAATAACACCATTTCTCAAAGGTCTTACAGCAATAATATTTGACGGGGTTTTACCCAGCATTTTTTTTGCTTCTATGCCTATGGCCAACACGCACTTTGTGTCACGTTCCATAGCTACCACGGAAGGTTCTCTTAAAGCAATATCTTTGCCCTTAATGTAAACGAGAACCGATGCCGTCCCAAGATCTATGCCCATATCATTTGAAAACAAACCAAAAATATAATCAAACATTTAAATTCCTCAAATACAGTCAACTAACTTTGCATACAACTGTATCAATACAAGACCAGTCGACTCTATACACGCAATCAACTAACTTTATATTGTGACGCATCAACATAAGATTGACCGACTACGAAACGCAAAAAAATGCAAGAAGTTGAAAATGAAACGAAAGATTACAGTCAACTAACTTTACGATTGGTGCATTGTACCAATGTGCCTTATCATTTATACAACTAACTTAACTATGGCAATATCCGCGCTGTCCCCGCGTCTTGCTCCAACTTTTATAATCTGCGTATATCCGCCTTTTCTCTCTTTGTATCTTGGAGCCAAAACATCAAACACTTTTCTTACAACATCTTTTTTGTTTATTTCCCCGCTTATTGCTCGTATGGCGTTCAAATCGGCTTTTTTTGCCCTTGTTACAAGTTTTTCAGCATAGCTTACAAGTTCTTTTGCCTTCGGAAGCGTAGTTTCTATTTTTTCATGGAGAAATAACTCAGTTGCTAAACTGCGAAGCATCGATCTTCTATGCGAACTTGTAACTCCAAGCTTGCTTCCGTTGTAAGTTTTTATCATTTCTTTGCTCCACTACTTTTAGTTTTCATGCCAAACGTCAAATTCAATCTTTCAAGTTTCCCTTTGATCTCTTCAAACGAGCGCTTTCCGAGCTTAGCAAAATTTAATACATCCTTTTCTTCCATTTGAACCAAATCTCCAATAGTCTCAATCCCCACATTCCTCAAACCGTTTGAAGTCCTTTTTGAAAGATCAATAAAATTGATACGCTGTTCGGAAATTCCTTCTTCGACGTAAATTTCTTCCTCCTCAACCACATCTTTTACAATAGATTCTTCAGAAGATTCTTCAGATTCTATAGCATCACCTGTAAAAATTACAAGACTGTTTCTTAATATTCTTACTGCCTTTATCAAGGCATCTTGAGGTGATATTGAACCATCAGTCCATATTTCTATAACAAGTCTGTCATAGTTAAGAACCTGCTCTACACGAGTGTTTTCAACTTCATAATTAACTTTTATTACAGGAGAAAACAACGAGTCTAGAAGTATTGTCCCCACAGAATGCTTGTTTGATTTAAGCTCTTCGGAAAGAACATATCCCTTTCCTAAAGATATTTCCAATTCCATTTCAAGAGTTGCACCGTTATCCATACTTGCAATTTCCTGTTCAGGATTCATTATCAAAACATTAATGTTTGACTCTATATCTTTTGCAGTTACTTTCCCTGCTTTTTTAACTTTTAAATAAAGTCTTTCCGTCTCACCAGAGTGTAACTTTACTCTTATTTTTTTCAAATTTAAAACGATTTGAGCTACGTCTTCTTTAACGCCCTTTAAAACTGCAAATTCATGCAAAGCTCCCGTAATTTTTACAGAAGTAATGGCAGCGCCTTCAAGACTCGAAAGAAGAATTCTTCTCAGCGAATTTCCTATGGTGTGACCGTAACCGCGCTCAAACGGCTCTGCGGTAAAACGCCCATAAAATTTTGTTGCAGTTTTTTCTTCTAAAACAAGTTTGCGTAATTTCTCTAAATCCGGTGCTTTCATTCTTTATAACCTCACTTAACAGACCCTCTCGACTGTTAGTTTATTTTGAATAGTACTCGACAATAAGTTGACTGTTTATAGGATGCGAAACTTCTCCTGCAAGTGGCTCGCCTACAACCGTCCCGGCAACTTTGTTTTTATCAAAACTCAACCACGTAGGAACAGTTGATACTGTTTTTTCAACAAGTTTTTTTATAACAACACCTGCTTTATACTTTTCAGACACTGTTATAATGTCGCCGATTTTTACTTGGTAACGCGGAACATCTATCTTTTTTTCGTTAACTAGAACATTGCCGTGGTTAACAACCTGTCTTGCCATTTTCTTAGACGAAGCAAGACCCAAGCGCGAAACTACATTATCAAGCCTCATCTCAAGAATTTTAAGCAAATTGTCACCGGTAGAACCTTTCATTTTTTCAGCTACTTCATAGTAATGGCTAAACTGTTCTTCGGTCAAGTCGTATATTCTTCTTGCCCTCTGCTTTTCACGCAAATGTTTTGCATAGTCGGACATCTTACTTTTTGTAGCTCCATGCTGCCCGGGACCATTTTTGCCTCTCTTTCTTTCAAGAGTGCAATTTGAAGAACACCTTTCCCCCTTCAGGAAAAGTTTTTCCTTTTCGCGACGACACAATTTACATACTGACCCTAAATAACGTGACATCTATTGAAGACCTCCAAGATTATTTGCATCTATTTGAATAAACATCCATCAGCAACCGTTGTGCCGAATGTCATTTTTTGTTATACCCTTCTAGGCTTGGGCATACGACATCCATCGTGAGGAACAGGAGTAATATCTTTTATAGCCGTTATGCCAAGACCGGAACTTTGCAAACCTCTGATTGCCGTTTCTCTTCCTGGACCGGGACCGTTTACAAAAATCGCAACTTGCTTAACGCCAATGTCCATAGCTTTCTTACCCACTGCCACAGCCGTCATCTGAGCCGCAAAAGGAGTTCCCTTTTTTGTGCCTTTAAATCCCGAACCGCCGGCTGAAGCCCAAGACAATGTATTTCCTCTTTCGTCTGTTATATTAACAATCGTATTGTTAAACGTCGACAATATATAAGCCCTTGCCACACTGCCGGTATATTTCTTCTTCTTAGATCCACCGGTCTTTTTTTCTTCTGCCATACGTCCTCCGTATTTTATTTACGTTTTATTTATTTTTGCATAAATCAATTACTACAGTAACAACCTTCTTTAAAATAAGCAGATGAGCGAAGATTTGCGACGTAAAAATTCAAAAACTAAGCGTCAACTTAGCCTTTCTTGCCAGGAGTTGCAGCAACTGCCTTACCAGCTCTCACAGTCTTTCTCTTTCCACGTCTCGTACGACCATTGGTTTTAGATCTCTGCCCCCTTACGGGAAGATTTCTTCTATGGCGAGAACCCCTGTAACTTCCTATTTCTATAAGTCTTTTAATATTTGCTTGAATTTCTCTCCTGAGATCTCCCTCAACTTTTAAATTTTTGGTTATAATATTGTTCATCTTATTAACTTCTTCTTCTGTTAAATCTCTAACTCTTTTTGCAGGATCTAGAGCAAGCTCTGCAATAATTTCGTCTGATATGGCAGATCCAATACCGTAAACATATCTTAACGCTATATCAAGCCTTTTATTCTTTGGCAAATCCACTCCAGCTACACGAGCCATTATCTATCCTCCGTATTTCTTTACTTCTGTCTTTTATCCCATTACTATCTCGACACTAAAAAGCCTTTCAAAAAACTATTTCAGAGAAGGCAAAGAAACACCATCAAATCCATTTTACAAACCTCGACTAGAAACACTATCCCTGTCTCTGTTTGTGTCTTGGATCCGAACACACTACCCTTACTACGCTTTTGCGTTTTACTACTTTACACTTCTGACAAATTGGTTTTACTGACGCTCTGACTTTCATTTCAAACTCCATTTTATTTCTACGCTTTACTACACCTCATGTATTATACCACAAAACAACAACCTTTACATCCTTAAGTTTTACACCTAAATAACATTCGTCGTTGTTTTACATCGCTAATTCTTACTTCTCCCTGTATGTTATTCTGCCTCTTGTTAAGTCATAAGGCGAAAGTTCGACTTTCACTTTATCACCAGGAAGGATTTTTATATAATGCATTCTCATCTTACCGCAAATATGCGCCAAAATAATATGACCTCCCTCTATAATTTCTACTCTAAAAACTGCATTCGGCAGAGATTCCAAAATTTTTCCATCAACAATAATTTTCTCTTCTTTATTCATTCTATACCTTTGTTAAAATTTCGTAGCCATCTTCTGTTATTGCAACAGTATGCTCAAAGTGAGCGCTTAAACTGCCATCTCTTGTAACAACCGTCCAGTCATCGTCCAGCATATAAACTTCATAGCCACCGGCATTCACCATAGGCTCTATTGCAAGTACCATGCCTGGAAGAAGTTTAACACCTGTGTCTGCTTTGCCGTAATTGGGGATTTGAGGATACTCATGTAAAGATCTTCCTATCCCATGTCCGACAAAGTCTCTTACGATGGAAAACCCGCCATTTTCTGCCGTTTCCTGAACTGCGCAAGAAATATCGCCAAGTCTATTACCCGGCAATGCTTGCTCAATCCCTTTCTGCAAAGACTGTTCCGTAACTCTAAGGAGCTTTGCAGCTGGGGTGGCGATACTGCCAACCGCGTAGGTTTTTGCTGCATCGCCATAATATCCTTCGTAAAGCACTCCCATATCCACAGAAACTATATCGCCAGATTTAAGTACACGCGAAGCGTTAGGAATCCCGTGCACTACCTCGTCATTTACTGACACACATGCTGAAGACGGAAAAGGATATTTCATCCCCTGTACACCAAAAAATGCAGGTAACATCTTCAATGATCTTATATATTTTTCTGAAAAAACATCTATATCTTTCGTCGTTATTCCAGGCTTTATTATTTCGGAAAGCTTCTCCAAAATCTCGCCAACAACCTTGCCGGCAACTCTCATTTTTTCAATTTCTTTTGCCGTTTTTAATTCTATATTCTGTCTTCTAAAAAACAATTTGCTTTCCCTTTGACACACAGCAGAACACCCACAGTTATGAACAACTCGCTTTAAGTTGTTCTGTTAAGTTTTAGCGCCACCCTGCCATTGCGAGACTTGCGACGTTTACAAGTCGCGACAATCTCTAGACAACAACTTTAATATGCTTGCTTATTCGCTCAAACACTTCCGATTCGCTACTCAATCCGTCCACACCTATAAGCAACCCTGACTTCTTGTAATATTTAATCAAAGGCTTTGTTTGCTTTTCATAAACAGAAAATCTGTCCCTTACAACATCCTCTTTATCATCATTTCTCTGAACAAGTTCTTTGCCGCAAAGATCACATCTGTTCGCTTCCTTTGGCGGAAGCATCGTTACATGATAACTTGCTCCGCAAGAGCAAATTCTCCTTCCCGCTATTCTTTTTATCGCTTCTTCAAAACGAACATCTATAAAAAACA